>JAGVBL010000408.1 GCA_020059785.1 Ignavibacteriales bacterium
CCTTCATTTAACCAGAATAGACCTGCTAAGTTTAACCAGCCGTTCTCCTTCTTCAAGTTTTCAATTCTTTTTGAATGCCATTCTTTTATCTCTGCAATATATTCTGAACTCCCTTTTTCATGTAATTTTTCGGAGCATCCTATCAGAATAATTACGGGTAAAAAAAGAATTGTTTTTCGTAACAGTTTCATTTGGCAATCCGGATTTTTAATTGGTAAAATTAAGGATTACGCATTGATCTTTCCAATTAATTCGATAGTACTGAAGGAGGTAAAAATTGAAAGTTGAATTCCGAAAAAAGAACCGAATTTGAAATTGGTTTACAACTCAACCTGAATTCTTACCTTTTATAAGACATTTTTTTTATATTCAAGCGTCGGATTACACAAATTGTGTTTTAATTCCGGGGAATCAAATGACTTCAAAAACTAAGATTCAACTTCAAAAAGAAATTGAATCGCTGCAAAGAAAATATAAATCTATTCTAAAAAAATTAGAATCTTTACAAAATACTCCGCCTGATTTTGAAAATGAAAGCCAGTTCAATCTTTCTCTGGAAAATGCTAATCTTGGTTTTATAATTATCAGTAATACCGGCAAAATAGTAGGTGCTAATAATTTCATAATCCGTTCTTTAGGTTACAGTAAAGAAGAACTTTCCAGAATGAAATATACTGACCTTTCCCATCCGCACGATAAAGATATCAGCATAAAACTTTTCAAAGAAATATTATCTGGAAAGAGAAATACTTACCAGGTTGAAAAGAGATACATAAATAAAAACGGAAGAATAATTTGGGGGAAAGTTACAGTAACTGCTATAAAAGATATAAATAATAAAATAAAACATTTTATTGCAATTGCAGAAGATGTAACGACACAAAGAGAAATTAAATCCAAACTGGCTTCTGAAGAACGAATGCTAAAAGCTATGATGCATAACATTCCTGATAGTATCTACTTTAAAGACAGAAACGGAAAGTACCTTATAGTAAACTATTACAAAGCTAAAAAACATGGTTACGTAAATCCAGATGAATTAATTGGCAAAACAGACTTTGATCTTTTCGATGAAGTTCACGCTGCCAAAGCATTTAACGATGAACAGGAAATTATTAGAACAGGAAAACCTATTATTGGAGAAGAGGAAGTTCAAACATATAAAGACGGAAGCACAATCTGGGTTTCCACAACTAAAATGCCTCTCTTTAATCAGGAGAATGAAATAATTGGAACATTCGGAATTACAAGAGATATTACAAATCTTAAGTTAGCAGAAAAATCCATCCGTGATAATGAAACCCGGTTTAAAGAACTTTTCAATAATATGAGCAGCGGATGCTCAATTTACGAAGTGATAGATGATGGTAATGATTTTGTATTCAAAGATTATAATTGGGCAAGCGAAAATTTCTTGGGCATAAAAAAAGAAAATGTAATTGGAAAAAGTATTTTGCAAATATTCCCCGGCATTAAAGAATTCGGACTTCTGGATGTTCTTAAAAGAGTTTGGAAGACCGGGGTTCCAGAATTTTATCCGATGAAATACTATAATGATAACAGGATTCAAGGCTGGTACGAAAATTATGTATATAAATTACCCTCTGGAGAAATTGTTGCAATTTACGATGATGTTACTTCAAAAAAACAAGCTGAAGAAGCCATTCTTCAAGGGAGAGAACGTTATCAGGTATTATTCGAAAATTCAGCAGATGGAATTTTATTAATGACCGATGTTTTTGAAGATTGCAATAATGCAGCTCTGGGAATTTTCGGATGCGAAAAGGAAGATATAATAGGACATCATCCGGCAGAGTTTTCACCGGAATTTCAACCCGACGGAAGTAATTCAACAATAAAAGCAAACGAAAAAATAAAACTTGCCCTTACCGGAGAACCGCAAAAGTTCTACTGGCAGCATAAAAGAAAAAACGGCGAACTGGTTGATGTTGAGGTTGCTCTTAACTCAGTAATTCTTCAAGGTAAAAAATTATTGCAAGCTACATTAAGAGATATTTCGGAAAGATTATATGCAGATAGACTTCAGAATGTAATGTATAAAATTTCTGAAGCTGCTCAGACTTCGGCGGATATTAATAAGTTATATAAGAACTTACACGAAATAATTAGCGAATTATTACCGGTGAAGAATTTTTATATTGCTTTATATGATGATAAAGAAGACTTGCTGACATTTCCTTATTTTGTTGACGAATATGATCCTCCGCAACCACCTAAAAAACTTGGACGCGGTATGACAGAATATATTATCAGATTAGGTGAAGCAGCCCTTATAGATGCGAAAAAGGATTTGGAATTAAGAGAGAAGGGAGAAGTAGAATTGATTGGCGCGCCTCAGGCAATCTGGCTTGGCGTTCCTCTTAAATTGAATGGAAAAGTTATTGGTGTTATGGTAGTTCAGGATTACGAAAATGAAAACGCTTATGGTGAACAGGAAAAACAATTGCTGATTTTTGTTTCTGAACAGATTACACAAGCTATTATTAGAAAGCAAAACACAGAAGCAATCAAAAAATATGCTGATGAACTCAATCAGCTTAATGCTACAAAAGATAAATTCTTTTCAATTATTGCTCACGATCTAAAAAATCCATTCATCACTATTCTGGGATTTTCTGAACTTTTATTGAGTGACTTTAACGACTTAACCGATGAAGAGAAAATTTATTATATAACCGAGATGCATAAATCGGCGCAAATTTCCCATAGTTTATTGCATAACCTATTACAATGGTCACGCTCTCAGACAGGAAGAATTGAATTCAACTCGACAAAAATATCATTACAAAATTCGGTTTCAGAAAACATTAATTTGCTTCTTAGTAATGCTCAAAATAAAAACATATCTCTTACCAGCAATATTGATTCAGAAATCTTTGTTCACGCTGACGAGGATATGTTAAATACCATTCTAAGAAATCTATTGACTAATGCTATTAAATTCACACCCAAAGAAGGAAAAGTTTCAGTTTCAGCTGAGGTAAATAAAAACTTTGTTGCAATTACTGTTCAGGATACCGGCGTTGGCATGGATGAAAATACACGCAATAAACTTTTCCGTCTTGATAAAACACAGTCCATGGTTGGAACCGATAATGAAACAGGTACGGGCTTAGGATTATTACTATGTAAAGAGTTTGTTGAAAAGCATGGTGGCAATATAAAAGTTGAAAGTGAATTGGGAAAGGGTTCAAAATTTATTTTTACACTCCCTATCACTGACGTTTAATGAATTATAATTCCTTCAAATCACTTCCGGGATAATTCACTAAGAATAATTGCTGAAGCACTCGCCACATTTAAAGATTCGGCTTTTCCCTTTCTTGGAATAGTTAATATATGATCAGCCCTGTTCAATAACTCCTGGGATGGTCCATGAGCTTCGTTAGAAAAAACTATTACAGTTCTATCTATATTACCGAAAGAATACAAATCCTCTCCCCTTAAATCCGCAACTAAAACTTTGTATTGATTCTTCTTTAGCTGATCTAATTCTTCATAAAAATTTTCGAACTCAATTACATTTATATGAAAAACCGAACCGGCTGATGAACGTATAACTTTAGGATTGTAACTTTCTGCACAATCGGTTGAAGTAATTATAAAATTTATTCCGAACCAATCGCAATTACGAATTATTGTACCCATATTTCCGGGATCAGCAATAGATTCCAATCCAATAATTATTTTTTCCTTACCAAGATTCTGGAGCTTGTACTTAGGTATATCAAACACACCTATTATTCCTTGCGGAGTCTGTGTATCAGAAATTCGTTCCAGATCATTATGACTGATAAGCTCAATTTTAATATCATTCAAAAATTTGTTTCTGAAAAAAGACGGATTGCTTTCTCTAAATGAATGTGTTGTTAGAATTACTTCGCAGTTTAGTTTTGAATGAAGTGCTTCAATAATTAATTTTTGTCCTTCAACCAGAAACTTCTGCTCCAATACACGGTATTTTTTCTGATTAAGATTAGCGTAATATTTAAGCTGATTCTTGGAAAACATTAGAATCCAGAATTTTTCTTCAATAAGTTACAAAAGTTTGCATCGAATATTAATTTATTTTAGATTTGTGCCTCAAATTTGATAATGCTGGCGTAGCTCAGTCCGTTAGGTAGTACCGGACGGGCTCTCGATTCGACAAAGTCGAATCGGACTGGTAGAGCAGCTGATTTGTAGAAAAATTAAATAAAATTGATATAATTGCTGGC
>JAGVBL010000327.1 GCA_020059785.1 Ignavibacteriales bacterium
AAGGTTAAGAGTATCGGGGTAAAAAGTAAACTTCTCGGCATAAATTAATGGTTTAACTGATCCAGCATCATATTTGCTATTTTTATTTTTATCGATAAAGCTGCTTAAAAGATATTTCCCGGGAAGAATTTTAGTCAGATTAAAAGTTTTGTCCTTGTTTACCTTATTGATGTAATTCCTTTTATCATTACCAACACTTTTCAATTCTACATAAAGATCAGAATTCTCATCAACATTTTTAATATTACCCGCCACACCGGAAAAATCCAATTCGCTATTGGTTGTAAATTTATGTCTATAAGTAGAATCGACTTTATTTCCGGCAACATCAATAATTTTACTTAAATCAATTTTAAGCAAGTAATCGCTTCGCTGTTTTAGTTTACCTACTATTTTTATATCGAAGGAAGCATCATCTTTCAATTCAATTTTATGAGAAAATATTTTACCGGAACCATCATCAACAGATACGGCTTCGTTTATATTGTTCATCGAAAAACCATCATTAAATTTTAAAGTCAAAACCGGATTTTCAAAATCGACTTTATCACCAGGCATGTTCCCGGATATTTTCTGAAGTTTCGGAGGTATTGTATCAGGATCGGCTTTAGGAGTAATTGAAAATGTTTCATACTTATTTACATTACCTTGCAAATCAGGAATATTATTGCATACCAGAGTAATATTGTTCCCCTTTATGAGAGAATCTTTAATCGCAAGGTAGTAGTTGCGTATTTTTGCATCGCCCTTGAAAAAATAACTGACGTTAAACCGGGATTGTTTGGTGGAATCAAACAGATAAAAATTCGACGCTGAAGTTTTTGAACTATCGATCGATTCATTATACTCAATTAGAAAATGATTTCGATCCAGCATAACTACGCTACTTAATCTTGGAGGTATGGTGTCCATTCTATTCAAGTAGAAATCGCAATTAGTAATTGCACCCTGTTCATCAGTAATTATCAAATCCTTAAACTGAACACCAAATTCATCTTCATTCATCTGAAACAACAAATCCCGCAACCGATCTCGGAAAGCAAATACATTATATTCCCCTTCGCTTAAACCGACTAAAGTATATTTCCCGTTTTTACCAACCTGGGAAACATAATCGGGTTTTTGAGAAGCCGGATCAATTTCATCACCTTTTTTAAGATAAGCAAATACCATTGTTCCGCTCGGGTCACTATCATAGATTCTACCGGATATTTTACCGCTATCAAGCTTTGCACCAGTAGAGAATGCAAACGAAAATGGTTCTGCCATTTTATTTCTGTTGTTCAAATCCTCAACATCTGCACCGATTGTAATTGTGTAAGTAGTGTTTGCCTTTAAAGTATCTCTAAAGTATGCAGTTAAAGTTCTTCCGCTCCAATCATACTTCAGACTTTTAGTTAATGGCGGAGAAATAAATATTGCTTCCTGAACAGATCTCTTGTCAACATATTCAGAGAACTTCATTTCAAAATAATTATCAGAATAATTTAGAGTAGCATTCTTTGGAAAAACGCTAATAATTTCCGGAGGTGTTTTATCGATTTCGCCTCCTCCGGGCGGCAACTGACTTGCACAACTGGAAAAGACCAAAATATTTGTAAACAGAAACAAAGTGCTAATAAAAATATTTTTAAAGGAAATTTTAATTTTCATCATAAAGAAAATTCAGTTTATTTCTGATTAGCCCGCCATTCACGGTATTTTAGAACATTACGATTATGTTCATTAATATTTGTTGAGAAATAATGCCCACCCTGACCATTAGCAACAAAGTAGTAGTATTTATTTGATTCGGGATATAGAGCAGCCATTATTGCATCTTTACCGGGGTTATTAATAGGAGCCGGCGGAAGCCCCGCATATTTATATGTATTAAACTTCGAATCAATTTCAAGATCTTTGAAATAAATTTTATTTTTTCTCCGTTCACGAATAAGGTATTGAACAGTTGGATCAGCTTGAAGAAGCATTCCTTTACGCAACCTGTTATGATATACGCCGGAAATAGTTTTGAACTCACTAAATAAATTCGACTCGGCTTCAATGATTGATGCCAGCGTTAATATCTGATGCTTATTCATTTTAAGTTCTTTCATCCGTTCAATTACTTTAGGATCATCAAAAATTCTATTCATCTGGTAAGCGAGATTTCTTAATATTTCTTCTGCAGAACTATGTGCATAGAAATAATAAGTCTCTGGTAACAGATATCCTTCCAAATTATCAGCGTCAACACCCAATGCATTAAGGAAGGAACGGCTTCTACTTAATTCCATTACCCTTGCAGAATCAACATCAAGTTTTTCCTTTAGCAATTTAGAAAGGTCCATTTGCCAAATTCCTTCGCCAATTGTAACAAGCACTTCTGCATCGGGTGCTCCTTCAATAAGCAATTCAACCAATTGTAAGTAACTTAACCCATTAGGAATATTATAACGCCCGGCTTTTAATTTTCTTTCCGCACCATAAATTATTGCTGCAATTTTCATGTTTATTTTACTTGGTATTATTTTCTTCTGATAAAGTGAATCGGAGATCTGCGAAAGAGTTTCCCCTTTTTTCACTTCGATTTTAACTGGTTCCTGTAGATCATAATAATTCGGAAAGAAAAAAGTAAAGACTAATAAACCAAGTATAAAAAAGAAGAATATTACAATGAAGATTATCTCTCTTCTGGATAGAATTGATTTTAAGCTGGCTATTTTATTGTTGTTCAATACTTATCCCGATTAACTGCTTAAATATATTGATTTTCTTTTTATAGGAAATAGTCAAATTGAAATAGCTTTTACAAATACTTTTGAGTTAAGAGTTAAATTCTTCTATTGCAAAAAAGGTTTGATAAAAGTATTGTCGCTTAAACCTGGATATGCATTATAATCCAGATTGTATTTCAATCCGGAATTAAAAAGTTTTAATCCCCTGTAAGCAATCATAGCAGCATTATCACCACAAAATTCATTTGATGGAATAACAAGCTTTTTGTTAAACTTATGGGCAAGCAATTCAAGTTCATTTCCAAGAAGTTTATTAGCAGCAACTCCTCCAACCAGACTAATTGAACTGACATGAAATCTTTCAATGGCTTTTCTAACATTATTAACTAATGCCTTCACAACCGACGCTTGAAATGAAGCTGCAATCATTGGCAAATCGCCGGCTGGAATTTGCTCGCTGCTTCCATAATTTTTTTGGATATGACGAAGCACTGCGGTTTTTAACCCGCTGAATGAAAAATCAAATTCTTTTTTACATTGTGCTATCGGGAAATTAATAAGGTCCGATTGGTAACTTTCAGCAATCGATTGAATCTTGGGTCCGCCCGGGTAACCTAAACCGATCAATTTGGAAACTTTATCGAATGCTTCACCGGCGGCATCATCTATTGTAGTTCCCAATTTCTGAATGTCAGTATCACTTTTAACAATTAACAACAAAGTATGACCGCCGGAAACTACAAGACAGAGATATGGAAACTCCGGTTTTTCAGTCATTAAAAATCCTGAAAAAATGTGTCCTTCGATATGGTTAACAGGTATAAATGGTTTTTTAAGTGAGTAAGCTAAACTCTTGGCGAAAGTAAGACCAACCAGTAAAGCACCTATCAAGCCGGGTCCGGCAGTAGCTGTTATTAGATCAATTTTATCAAGTGAAATGTTTGACTTTGAAAGAGCGTTTTTAATTAGCGGCATTAAAATCTGGAGGTGCGCCCTGCTCGATAATTCCGGTACTACACCTCCAAAATCTTTATGAAAATCCTGAGAGGAAATTAAATTTGTCTTTAACTCATTGTCAGAAATAATTGCAACAGATGTTTCATCGCAAGATGTTTCTATTCCAAGTACATTCATTCTAATATGCAATTATCTCTTTTCAGAAAAAAATTAATTATCAATTAAATGTTATTATGCTCTTAGTAATATGCCATGCCATATTAGGATTTTCCTGTAAGCGCCTGATTGAATATTTGTACCAATGCTCACCAAACGGAACATAAATTCTTATCTTGTAGCCGTCTGCATTAATCTTATCCCTCAACCTTTCTTTAACTCCGTAGAGCATCTGAAATTCGAATTTGTCTTTAGGTATTTGTTTTTTCTTTATCATTTCATATGCATTATTAATCAGGTAATCATCATGCGTAGCAATACCAACATAATTTCCGTTATCGAGCAAATAATTCAGAACATCTAAAAAATTGTCTCTAACTTTTTGTTTTGATTTGAAGGCAATTTCTTCGGGCTCAATATAGATTCCTTTACAAAGTCTGTAATTAGTTCCGGTAAGTTCCGGTTTTTTAACATCATCTAGTGTTCGTTTCAAATATGATTGGATAACAATACCAACATTATTGTACTTTTCTCTTAAGCGAATATACATTGATATAGTAGCATCTGTTGTTGGTGAATCCTCCATATCAATCCGGACAAAATTGTTATACGATTTTGCACGTTCAAGTATCTCGGTAATTTGCTGATAACAAAATTCGGGATCGATAACGAGTCCTAATTGCGTTGGTTTTAAGGAAAGATTAGAGTTAAGCTTATGCTTATCGATAACATCAAGTACCTGTAAACATTCAATTTTTGCTTGTTCACATTCAGCTTTAGAAGTAACTGCTTCGCCTAAAACATCCATAGTAGCAACAATACCTTTTTCGTTCAATTCTTTAACAACACGCACGGCATCATCTAATTTTTCGCCGGCGATATACTTTTTTGCAAATAAATAAACTACTGGTTTTGGTAATAATTTTACAAAAGAAACGATTGCTTTGTTGATCGGGTTCACTGTAGCACCTATAATTGAAAAATGTGTTGTCAAAATTACCCTAAGACCATCTATAAATCAAGGAAGGATCTACAGATCCTAAATTGCAGATTTGCTTATTGAGTCCAATATTCGTAGTAAAAACGAAATGTTATTGTGCAAATTTTGGATTGTTGAATTGTTATCGATTATAAAATCGACTTTATTTTTTTTCTTTTCGTCATCAATTTGAAATTTCATACGTCTGGTTACATCGTTCTCGTCAACATTCTCACGTTTCATCACTCTTTCAATCCGATGCTTTTTATCAGAATAAACCAGGACTGTGTAATCGAACATCTTTTCAATTTTAGCTTCGAAGATTAATGCCGATTCAACAAAAATCATTTTTGAATGTTTTGATTCAATCCCGATTAACTCTTCAATTTTTTTTATAGTTGCAGGATGAACAACCGAATTAATAAGATTAACATTTTTTTTGTTATTAAAAACTTTTTCAGCTAACATCTTTGTATTTAATTTGCCCTTATAATAAATATTCACCCCGAACAGTTTTTCGATTTTTTGCTTTACAGATTTATCATTAGCAATTAAATCCTTAGCAATATTATCCGATCTCAATACACGGTAACCGTTGCTTTCAATAAAATCACTTACAATTGATTTTCCGGAACCGATGTTACCAGTAATTCCCACTTTGATAATATTTGATTTCATATTTTTTTGTTGAAAAGTAATTGCAATAAGGTTCTCTTAAAAGTTTCTCAAAGTCAGTCTGAGTTTGCCGAAGACTGACATTTTCGATTAGAATCACACTCAGACTTAGCTCAGTGTGATTCAACAATTTTCAGTGAAGTTAAACTTATATAAGAAACTTAATCCTGAGTATCAGTGCTGCCAACAAGGTATCTTTTAATTTTTTGAGTTGTAGTTTTTTCGAATTCCTTTTCTCTTATATAGAATTTCTTGATCTGTTTATAGGCAGCAAGTTGTTTATTAGTTTTTTCAATTTCCTGTTGAATTATTTTATTAATCAGTTCATCTGTAATGCTCTCTTTATTCGATTCAGAATATTCAATAAAAGCTTCGGCATCGGCAACAATTTGTGCGGCAATAATTTCATCCTGTTTCAAATCTTTTTCGCCAAAGACAAGGGATTCAAGAATAAATGGACTTCTGTTTAGAATATCTTCTATCTCCTCCGGGAATACATTTTCACCCCCACGGGGAATAATAACATTTTTCTTTCGTCCGTTAATATGTAAGAAACCTTCATCATCAACAAAACCAATATCACCTGTTTTAAACCAACCATCTTCAAATGCATCGTTTGTAACCTTTTCGTTTTTATAATAACCCAGCATAACGCTCGGACCTTTAGCCCATATTTCACCGCTACCATTTTCATCAGGTCTATGAATTTTAATTTGCACAGAAGGTAGAGGTATTCCGGCAGCATTATCTTTAAAACTATCGAGGCGGTTTAATGCAAGTATAGGAGAAGTTTCTGTTAATCCATAACCCTGAATAAATGTAAATCCGAATTCACGCAATCCTTGAGCAACAAGGGGATCGGGTGCGGCACCACCGGCAATAAAAATTCTTACCGCTCCGCCGAATTTATGGTGTAATTCCGAAAATACTTTTTTCTTTATAGTCGCCAATCCCGCAGATGCAAATAGATTTGTCAATTTTACAAGAGGTGGTACAACAACGGATTTAACTTTGTTTTCTTTTATTGTCTTTAATATTCTTCGGAACATTTTATCGTATAAGAGCGGAACACCTAATAGAATTGTTGCTTTTACAGTTTGAATATCATCGACAACAGTTTTTAATGATCTTGCATAATGAGCTGATGCACCGCAATATAACGGGCAAAGCAAACCGCAAGTGCATTCGTATGTATGATGCATTGGTAATACTGAAAGGAATCTGTCATTCTCATCAATCAGCACCATACTAACCATATCCATAAGGTTGCTTGCTAAGTTCTTTTGAGTAAGCATTACACCTTTTGCACGTCCTAAAGAACCTGAAGTAAATATAATTTCTGCCAGCTCCTCATTGTTAATTTTTGGTAGCTCATCTGTAGAAACATCCTTCGATTGGTAAATTAACTTAGGCATATTTAAAAATTCTTTATCTTCACTTGTATCATCCATACAAATGAAAAATTTCATTTTCTTAAGAGAAGATTTTCCTTCGGCCATTATTCCGGCATAAGAACCCGAAAAGACAATTGCTTCTGAATCGGATTCATGCATTATATTCATTATCTCGTTCTTAGTTAGATTTCTATCAATCGGTACGATTACATAGTTGAAACACATAGCCGTTAAGTATGTAATTGCCCACTGAACCCTGTTTTCTCCAATAACCGCAATATGGGTTCTTTCTTTTAATCCAAGATTCTTAAGTGAAGTACCAAATCTTAATATGTAGTCTAACAATTCGCGATAAGTTACTTTGCTAATGGGAGTAGTATTTAGATCTTCGAGAGCAAGTTTAGATCCAAATTTTTTGGACGATTGAATGAGCATATCCTGAATTGATTCAATACCCGGGACGTTATAAAGTTTCAGTTCTTTTTTCATATTTACTCTTTGTTTTAGTTAGAAAATATCATGCTGGGTATTACTTTATATTTTTGAAGTAACCACTTTCACAGGAATAGAGCATCTTAAATAAATTCGAGATTACTCCATCTATTTCATTTTAGATATTTCCACTAAAATTGCTTTAAGTAAGCGATAGAATTTTTCAACATCATGAATATTAACTTTCTCATCAGGTGAATGAGCGCCTATTATTGTAGGTCCGAGAGAAACCATTTCCAACCCGGGGTATTTATCACCTAATATTCCGCATTCCAGACCGGCATGAATCGCTTTCAATTCAGGTTCCTTGCCGAATATTTCTTTATGAACTTTACTTGATAACTTTAGTAATCTTGATCCGAGGTTTGGTTGCCAGCCGGGGTATCCGTCCCCAACAACTACATTTGCATCGGCCAGATCAAAAACAGATTTTACAGACGCTGCTATATTCCGTTTAGCAGATTCAATTGAACTTCGCTGGCTTGTTCCAATCTTAACCTGATCATTTTCCATTACAACAGTTGCTAAATTTGTTGACGTCTCAACCAGACCGGCAATTTCCATACTCATGGAGATAACACCATGCGGGAGTCCAATAATTAGATTTATGATTTTTTCTGCAAATTCTTTTGTAAAAACTTTAAAGGAAGTATCAGATTCTGATTTTTCGAATGAAATTTTTATATCACCATCCGATGCTCTATACTCTAATACAGATTCTAAAGAGAACGCATTGATATATTCACGCAATACAGCTTCATATTCATTTTTAATATAGATGATTGCTTCAGCTTCACGGGCAATTGCATTTCTTTTTGACCCTCCGGAAATTGTTCCGATATAATAGTCCACCACCTTTAATTTATTTAGGAGGAAACCTAATAGCTTAATAGCATTTGCTCTTTTATCGCCTATATTTATTCCAGAGTGCCCGCCTTTTAAACCGCTTATAAAAAGTGTATAAGGACTCCACTCTTCTGTAATCAGTTCAAAATCAATTTTCAATGTTCCAACTGTATCCATTCCACCTGCACAACCGACATAAAATATTCCATCTTCTTCAGAATCAAGATTTAATAGATATTTGCCGGTAATAAACTGTGGTTCAAGATTGTTAGCACCAGCAAGACCTGTTTCTTCATCAACAGTAAAAAGCAATTCAATTTCACCATGATTAAAGCTATCATCATTCACAAGAGCAAGAGCAGCCGCAGCACCAATTCCATTATCCGCTCCAAGTGTTGTTCCTTCAGCTTTAATCCACTCTCCGTCCCTTACCAGTTTTATTGGATCATTATTAAAATCGTGTATAGTATTTTTATTTTTTTCACAAACCATATCAACATGACTTTGAAGGACAACAACAGGTGCTTTTTCGAAACCCGGTTTAGGAGGAATTTTGATGACAATATTTCCAACACTATCTTCTTTAAATGAAAGATTATTCTGTCCGGCAAAATTTCTTAGATATAACCGAACACGTTCTTCGTGTTTAGATGGACGCGGAATCTGACTAATTTCATAAAACCGGTTCCATAAATTAGCCGGAGCTAAACCTTCAATTGCTTTCATAATGCCTCCCCTTCCTTTCTGTTATTATGCAAATTGCTTTTCTGCAAGTCGAGCATTCTTTTTATCAAGTTCTGTAAGGTATTTTTTTCTAATTCTTATATTCTGCGGTGTAACTTCAACATATTCATCATCGTTTATCCATTCAATAGCCATTTCAAGAGTTAGCAAACGTGGTGGTTCAAGCCGGATTGCTTCGTCTGCACCGGATGCGCGCATATTTGTAAGCTGCTTAGTCTTACATACATTAACACGCATATCATTTTCTCTTGAGTTTTCCCCAACAATCATACCTTCATAAACTCTTGTCCCGGATTCAACAAAAAACTGGCTTCTTTCCTGAAGTTTCCACATCGCATAAGAAGAAGCTACTCCATTTTCCATTGATACTAATGCACCTTTTGTTCTGCTGCTTATTTCCCCTTTGAAAGGTTCATAGCCATGAAAATTATGATGAAGTATTCCCGTTCCTTTTGTATCGGTCATGAATTCCGAACGATAACCAATTAATCCACGTGCCGGAATAATAAACTCAAGCCGTGTATTCTCATTAAATGATATCATATTTTTCATTTCACCTTTACGCTTTCCTAACTTTTCAATAACAACTCCAACAAATTCTTCTGGGACATCAATAATAACATGTTCAAAAGGTTCGCACAAAACATCATCAATTTTTTTCATTATTACTTCCGGTTTGCTTAACTGCAATTCATATCCTTCTCTGCGCATATTTTCAACAAGTATTGCCAGATGTAATTCTCCTCTACCGCTCACTTTAAATACATCCGGTGATTGGGTTATTTCAACGCGGAGGCTAACATTAGTTTTCAATTCTTTTGAAAGACGTTCACTCAAATTTCTTGTTGTTACGTACTTTCCCTCCTGACCTGCAAACGGAGAATTATTAACAATAAAATTCATTGTTAAAGTTGGTTCATCAATATCAACAAAGGGAAGGGGCTCTTGATTAGCCGGATGACAAATAGTATCACCTATATCAACATCTTCAAGTCCGGCAATTGCACCAATATCTCCGGCAATTATCTCATTAACTTCAATCCTCTTAATATTTTCGAAGACATAAAGTTTGGAGACTTTCGATTCAATTTTTGCCCCGTCTCTCGAAATCAATACTACCTGATCTCCAAGAGAAATTTTACCGCTATTAACTCTGCCAATGCCCATCCTTCCGAGGTAATCATTATAATCAATAGCACTTACAAGCATTCTAAAAGGTTCTTCAATAACATTTGGAGGAGGAACATGTTTAACAATTTGTTCAAGTAGAACTTCAAGGTTGTTAACATCATCTTCAAGCTGAAGTTTAGCTATTCCTTGTTTAGCAATAGCATAAACATACGGGAAATCGAGCTGTTCGTCGTTAGCACCAAGAGAAACGAAGAGATCAAATACTTCATTAAGAACCTGGTTTGGACGCGCATCTTTTCTATCAATTTTATTTATAACAACAATTGGTTTTAAACCAAGATCCAGAGATTTTTTAAGAACAAATTTAGTTTGCGGTAAAGGACCTTCGGCAGCATCTACTAAAAGCAGAACCCCATTAACCATTCTTAATGTACGCTCTACTTCTCCTCCAAAATCGGCGTGACCGGGAGTATCGACAATATTGATTTTAATACCTTTATATGAAATGCTGCAATTTTTTGCAAGAATAGTAATTCCTCTTTCCTTTTCAAGCTGATTTGAATCCATTACTCTTTTATCAACCTGTTGATTTGCCCTCCAGGCACCGGTTTGTTTCAACATGTAATCGACTAATGTAGTCTTTCCATGATCGACGTGAGCTATAATAGCAAGATTTCTAAAACCTGAATTTTTCAAAGACTATTCCTTTTTTAATTATGTCTGATGTTCAAAATATCTCCATCTTTAACGATGTATTCTTTTCCTTCCAAACGCCATGCGCCGGCTTCTTTACATTTATTAAACGAACCGTGTTTTATAAAATCTTCGTAATGGACTACTTCTGCGCGTATAAAACGGTTAAAGAAATCGGTATGAATTACGCCGGCTGCTTGTTGTGCATTAA
>JAGVBL010000135.1 GCA_020059785.1 Ignavibacteriales bacterium
CCCCTTTTGAAGAAATTAAGAATTCACTTTCATCAAAGGGGATAATTATTCAGGATGATAACATCACTGTAAAAGAATTAGCTATACAGAATAATATTTCACCAAATGACATCTATACTAAATTGAGATCCGGGAATAATCAACAGAAACCGATTGCCGGCGAAGGAAGAGGATACGGAAGAAAAACACTGGCAGAAATCTCAACAGAAAATAATCTTAGCATTGATATAGTTATAACCAACTTAAAATCGCACGGAATTGATGCCGTGGCAAATGATAAACTGAAGGATATTGCAACGCGCAATAATCTATTACCTGTCGATGTTGCCAATAAAGCATTAGGAATAAAAAGTACTTCCGAATAATCCCGAATCCAAGACTTAAACTTTGCTTCAAATTAGTTATGTATTTTTTGATTAAATTAAGGATGCACAAGGAGAATTGAAGTGAAGTTTCTAAAAAAACTTTTTATCCAGCCCAAGAATCTCATTCTTATATTTATTGTTACCGCACTTATAATTATCTCTTCTGTAATAATAGAATTAAACCAGAGCAAGAAAGAAATGCTCGAGCTGATGCAGACTCAATCCCAAACCCTACTTGAATCGATGATAAGGTCAGGTAAAAATGCTCTTTTATCATACGATAAAATTGAAGAAGAAACTAAAACACGTTTATTAAATAATGCCGGAATGATTAAAATCCTTTATCAGAAAAAATTAGTTTCAAATTCGCTGCTCGAATCAATCGCTACTAAAAATAATCTGTTTAGAATAAATATCTTCAGCAAGACGGGTAATAAAATATACTCAAGTTACAAGGAAGTTCATTCTCAATTAGAAGAGAAAGAGAATCCTCTTGAATACTTATGGCCAATTTTAGATGGAGATACCGACACATTAATTATCGGAATAAAACCTTCGCGCTTTGGTGATGAGCAAAGATATGCTGTTGCAATTTCTTCCGGCGACGGAGGTGCAATTGTATTGAATGTTGATGCTGCCCAATTACTCGAATTCAGAAAGGAAGTTGGATTTGGCGTTTTACTAAAAAGTATTTCGGAAAATGAACAGATTGAATACGTTGCATTACAGGATGAGGATGGTATTATTGCTGCATCCGGCAGACTTGATGATCTTGAGCCGGTTGATTCTTCTGCATTCCTTCAAAAAGGATTAGAAAGCGGAACATACATGTGGCGTATTGCTATAGTGGATTCAATAAATGTTTTCGAAGCGATACACCCTTTTGAATACAAAAACGATATTATTGGAATTTTTAGAATCGGTTTGTCTTTAGAACCAATTAACGGTATAAATGATGCGATAGTTAGACGGTTAATAATAATTGGAATTGTTCTCTTTGTTTTCGGCTCAATTACAATAACACTTGTTTTTGTTAAACAGAATTTCAACCTCCTTTCTAATAAATTCAAAGCTATTGAAACATACTCAAAAGAAATATTAGACAATGTTAGCGATGCAATTATTGTAATTGATAAAGATTTTGCAATTAAGTCGTTCAATAATGCCGCACTGCAGATTCTCGGGAAAGATGTTATCTCAACTCAAAATTTATTTGCTCTCTTCGAAGAGAACAAATGCATAGAGTTAATAAACTCATCCTCCCTATTAGAAGAGGTTGAATGTATTGTAAACGGGAATAATAAGGTGTTCTTGGTATCCAAAAGCGAATTTACCGACGAACAAAAAATGCAAAATAAAATACTGGTTATAAGGGATCTAACTGAAATAAAGAATCTAGAAAATATAATTCAGCGTAAGGAACGAATGGCTGAAATGGGAGAACTTGCTTCTTCGGTTGCACACGAAATAAGAAACCCCCTTAATGCAATCGGCACAATTACACAGCAGCTCGGTAAGGATTTTGAACCCAAAAATAATTCTTCTCAATTCAGAGAGTTGACAAAGCTTGTTTACAAGGAAGTAAGAAGAATTAATGAAACGATAGAAAACTTTCTGAAATTTGCCAGACCTCTGCCTATTAAACCCGAAAAGTATTCTTCAAAGGAATTCTTTGATGGAATTTCTAAACAATACTCCGCTCTGCTGAATGAAAAAAATATTGAGTTAATGATAAATGAAGTTTGGGCAGGTGAGGTTGTCTGGGACATCACTCAAATGAAACAGGTTTTTATAAATCTTATCGAAAATGCAATAGATTCTATTGAAAAAAGCGGTAAAATATTAATTCATATTAAAGAGAAAAATCCTGATAAACTGGAAATCAAAATGGAAGATAATGGCAAAGGAATTTCCAGAGAGGATAAAAACAAAATCTTTAATCTATACTTTACAACAAAGACAAAAGGAAGCGGAATCGGTTTAAGTATTGTTCAAAAAATAATTGCCGAGCATAACGGATCAATTTATGTTAATAGCGAAACCGGTAAAGGAGCAGAATTTATCATCAATATTCCGAAGAAATTAGTGCAGGTGTAAAATGAATAACTTATCAATACTTGTAATTGACGATGAGGATTCTCAATTACAATCTCTAAAGACATTTCTTTCTAAAAGAGAATATAAAGTATATACCGCAAACGACGGTGAAGCTGGATTGAAAACAGCCCGGGAAAATTTAATTGACGTCGTGTTAACCGACTTTAAAATGCCCGGGTGGGATGGACTTACTGTTCTGAAAAACATCAAAGCTCTTAATCCGGAAATTGATGTTGTTGTTATGACTGCATTCGGTACGATTGAAAGTGCGGTAAATCTTATGAAAGAGGGTGCATTCGATTATCTTACCAAACCAATCGACCTGGATGAACTGGAAAATATATTGAACCGTATAAAAGAAAGACGACATTTAATTTCCGAGAATAGATTATTAAAAGAACAACTCCAGGATAAATTTAAATTCGAGTCGATTATTTCCCGTTCTAAACCGATGGATATTGTATTAAGCACAGCATCAAGAGTAGCTCAAACCAAATCAACCGTATTAATAAGAGGAGAAAGCGGAACTGGTAAAGAATTAATTGCAAAAGCTATTCATTTTGCAAGTCCGCGTAAGAACCAGACTTTTATTACTGTTAATGTGGCATCATTATCAGAAAACTTACTTGAGAGTGAATTATTCGGACACGAGAAAGGATCATTTACCGGTGCGATTAATCAAAGAATCGGCCGGTTCGAAGAAGCAAATGGCGGAACAATTTTTATTGATGAGGTTGGTGATATTCCTCTCTCTATTCAGGTAAAACTTTTAAGAGCCATTCAATTCGGAGAAGTACAGAGAATAGGTAGCAATTCAACTTTTAAAACGGATGTTAGAATAATTGCAGCAACACATAGAGACCTGGAAGAAATGATAAAACGGAATGAATTCCGTGAAGACCTTTACTACAGATTAAATGTAGTAACAATAAACCTTCCTCCATTACGCCATAGGAAAGATGACATTCAATTGTTGATAGATCATTTCGTTCAAAAGTATTCTACATTAATTGGTAAAAAAGTAGATGGAATTTCTAAAGAAGCTCTCGATCAACTTATAAAATACGATTTCCCCGGTAATATCCGCGAACTTGAAAATATGATTGAAAGAGCTATCGTTCTTACAAGAGGTGAAATTATTACAAAGGACGATTTACCCTTTTCCATAAACGAAAAGAGCAACAATAGAGCATTCAATCCGTATGATCTGGACGATAATTACGAAACAAAGATGAAGCTTTTCGAAAAAACTATGATTACAGAAGCCCTTAACAGAACAAACGGTAATAAAAGTGCGGCTGCCAGAATTCTTGGAATTACCGAACGTCATTTAAGATCCCGTTTGGAAAGACTCGATTGATTTTTATAAATTAACCAACAATTCCGGTACTATTTCGTCTAAAAATCCGGGGGTTTTAATTATTATTGTTATACTAGGTCAATTGGGGTTGCTGTGCCCGGACAAAATCCTTTAAAACGGATATTCGATTTATATACTTCCGATCTAAGCTATCAGGAAATAGAAAGACTTGTTA
>JAGVBL010000110.1 GCA_020059785.1 Ignavibacteriales bacterium
TACTTCTACAACTTTGGTATTATCCTCAAGAATTGAATAACCATGTCCCCCAGAAAGAATAATACCGATATCATTTCTCCCCAAAATTTCCTGGTGGAAGATATTGCCATATTCGTCATATAAATCAACTTGCAACTTACCGTTTAATATTATTATTGTTTCTTGTGTGAAATAAGTAATTCTTTCATTAATAATATGTTTGTGAGGCATTAAATTTTTACCTTTTTGATACCACCATGTACCTGTCTGTATAAAAGTTTCATTCGGTGTAAGAAAATCGAGATTTTCTTTCCATTCATTACTGCCATGAAAAATTGCAACTATTTGATCTTTGTACTTAACTTCTTTCATTACCGACCCCTTGAATTCAGGTAAGACTCAATGGTTTTTTTAATTCCGTCTTTAAGAGAAGTATCTGGCTGCCAATTGAAATATTCTTTACATTTAGTGATATCCATTACCTTATGAGGAGCACCATCCGGTTTTAAAGTGTCGAAAACTAGTCGACCGGCAAAATTTAATTCTTTCTTAATCATTTCGGCGAGTTCTTTTATTGAAACACCGTAACCAATACCAATATTAATTGGTTTTTCTGTATAAGGAATATCAATAGCGCGAATCATTGCATCAGCACAATCATCTATATAAAGCCATTCACGAACAGGTTTTCCGCTTCCCCATACAACAAATTCATCATCACCATCTTGTTTTGCTTTAAACATTCTCATAATCATAGCGCCAAGTGCATGGGATCTTTCAGGTTCAAAATGGTCTTCCGGTCCATACATATTAGGAACGATAAGATTTATAGTTTCAAGTCCATATTGCTTATAATAGGCCCAGCTTTGAACATAACTTGCTTTACGAATAAATCCATAGACAAATACAGATTCGTCCAGTTCACCGTTCCACCAATCAGATTCTTTAAAGGATGTTGATATATCGCGTGGATAAGAACAGTTTGAAATTGGATTTATGATTCTCTTAATTCCGTAACTTTTTGCGAGCTCAAACAAATAAGTGTTGATAAGAGAATTATTGTAGTAAATTTCACCGGGATGTTTGTAACCGAATTGAATCCCTCCAACAAAAGCTGCTGCATTAAATACAATTTTTGCATCTGTATTATCTGCAAATACTTTTTCAAATTGTTTTAGATCTCTTAAATCATATCCCAATGATTTGGAGATTGGTACGAACTTAATTTTGAGGTTATCAAATTTTTTTATTAATCTTTTGCCAAGGAACCCTGTAGCGCCAAGTAGTAAAATTTTTTCACTCATCAGATTTTCTCTTTTAATTTATTCAAATCATAATTCAACATAATTTTAACAAGATTCTTAAAGTCAGTTTCTGCTTTCCATCCAAATTTATTTCTTGCTTTTGAAGAGTCTCCTAATAAGTAATCAACTTCAGTAGGTCGATAATATCTAGGGGAAACTTCAACAACTTTTTTACCAACAGGAAGATTTACCAAGTTAATATTATAGTTGTTATCTAATATTTTAGAAATAACGCCAAATTCATTATCTTTATTTTTTTTCCACTCAAGGATAATTCCAATCTCTTTGAAGGAAGCTTCAATAAATTCTCGAACAGAATGGGAAACACCAGTTGCAAGAATATAGTCGTCGGGTTCATTTTGCTGTAGCATATTCCACATTCCAATACAATATTCAGGGGCATAGCCCCAATCCCTTTTTGCATCCAAATTCCCGACAATTAACTTATCCAATAAACCAAATGCAATTTTAGAGACAGCAATAGTAATTTTCCTTGTTATAAAAGTTTCTCCCCTTCTTGGTGATTCATGATTAAAGAGAATACCATTAACAGCAAATAAGTTATAAGCTTCTCTGTAATTTTTAACAATCCAATAACCATATAATTTAGCAACACCATAAGGAGAACGGGGATAAAAAGGTGTAGTTTCTTTCTGGGGTATTTCCTGAACCTTACCAAACAATTCACTTGTAGATGCCTGGTAAAATTTTGTATGCCGTAATAATCCGACTTCTCTGATAGCATCTAAAAACCTTAAAGTACCAAGAGCATCCACCTGCGCTGTATAATCCGGAACTTCAAATGATACCTTTACATGGCTTTGTGCAGCGAGATTATAAATCTCATCAGGTGCAACTTTTTCGAGTATACGGTGTAAGCTGCTAGTATCTACTACATCTCCATAATAAGTAAATAGACTTTTTCCTTCAATCTCATCATTTAATAAATGATCTATTCTAAAAGTATTAAAAGATGAGCTCTTACGAATAATACCATGTACTTCATATCCTTTATCAAGTAAAATTTCAGTAAGATAACTACCATCCTGCCCAGTAATTCCTGTTATTAAAGCTTTTTTTCTGTTCATGTATTTAAAACCATATTATTTACTAAATAGCAAAAGATCACTTGATTGAATCCGTTATTTTTTTGTTTCGGATAGAATCCACTGGTATGTAATACTTAATCCTTTCGAAAGAGATAAGGAAGGGGCCCAACCAAGTTTTTCTTTTATAAGCTTATTATCAGAGTTTCTTCCACGAACTCCAAGCGGTCCGTCAACATGTTTGATTGTTAATTTTTTACCGGCAATATTCATTATTAATTGAGCAAGCCCGTTAATTGAGATCATTTCTTCAGAGCCAATATTAACAGGACCAAAAAAATCTTTAGAATCCATCAGTCTTTGAACACCTTCAAGACATTCATCAATATATAGAAAAGAGCGTGTTTGATTTCCATCGCCCCAGATTTCAATTTGACCACCATCATTTGCCTCGGCAACTTTTCTGCAAAGTGCCGCAGGTGCTTTCTCTTTACCTCCCCACCAAGTTCCCTCAGGTCCGAAAATATTATGAAATCTTGCGACACGAACCTCCATTCCATAATTCCTATGAAACGAAAAATACAACCGTTCACTGAATAATTTTTCCCATCCATACTCGCTATCCGGTTCGGCAGGATATGCCGATTCTTCGGAACACTTAGGATTAGCCGGATCCATTTGATTATAAGCCGGGTAAATACATGCTGATGAGGAGTAAAAGATTTTTTTTATCCCAGCTTTCTGACCATAATGCAGAATATTCAGATTTATTGTTGCAGAGTTATGCATAACATCGGCATCATGTGCACCAGTAAAAATGTATCCTGCTCCACCCATATCCGCAGCAAGCTGGTAAACTTCATCAAAAGGCTGATCAAGAATTTTTTGAACTACTATTTGGTCTCTTAAATCACCAATCACAAAATCATCTGCAGGTGATTTACTAAATTCATTATACTTAAGGTCTACACCTCTAACCCAGTGACCTTCCTTCTTTAATTTCTTTACAAGGTGGCCGCCAATAAATCCGCCAGCACCGCATACAAGAATTGATTTCATTTAATTATTCCGGAATTATTAAACAAACTATTTATAAAATTATAAAGTAAAAAGTTGAAAGTGAAATAGTGACAGAGTAACAAAGTGACAAAGAGAGTAAACAGTGATCTGTAACGAGTAACGGGTTATGATTTATTGGTTGCATGGTAATCAAGGTAAAAGGATAAAGTAAAAAGGAAAAAGGAAAAAGTAGAAAGTAACAAAGTGACAAAGGGAGTAAACAGTGATCTGTGAACGGTAAACGGAGGACAGATGACGGAAGACAGAAGACGGAATTCGGGACCAGTAATCAGTAAACTGTAATGGGTAATCTGTAATCTGTAAAAGGAGTAAAGAATTTATCAACATAATTAATTTAGTTTTTTAGGAATTTTATTAAGCCGATAAGGAGTTTTCGGACTGTTTCCAGTTTTGAATTAAGTAATGTAAAATCATCTGATTGCAAATAATTGATCTCACGTGAAACAATTAATTGAGTTTCTAATTCCGATAAACTGCCTAAAGCAAAATAGAGAAACTGTTCAAATTCACCTTAATGGTTTCTTGCTGCTCCTTCGGCTTTACACCGTCAAATAAGATTTGAGCCTATTATGCAAAAACATCTTACCATAAAAAGATTTAAGATATTTTTCTCTATGTATTGCATCTGCTTGGCTTAAACATGCTTCATAGTAAATTAAAATTAAAGGTCGTCTATTTTTTGTTGATTCAACTAATCCATTATTATGTTGCTCAAATCTTAGTTTTAGATTTTTTGTATAGCCAGTATAAAATTTACCGTCAGATAAACTTTTCAGAACATATGTAAAGTAGAATTCTTCCATAATCTAAAACTATTTGACGGGGTGAATATTGGAAGGGATTGACACTGCAGCTCTTCTAATTTGGTTTGTGATTCTGATTATTTCCTCTTCCGGATAACATTTTGTGTTTTCATAAATATCTTTTACAAACTCAATACTTTGTTTCCAAACTTCAAGGTCTTTGTGATTATTCATTTATCTTCTTTTTCCGATTACCCATTACACATTACTGTTCACTCACACTGTTATCTGTTTACCGTTCTCCGTTCTCTGTCTTTCGTCTTTTTTACTCTGTCACTCTGTCTCTTTGTTTCTTTGTTACTCTGTTACTGAACACTCAACATTTCTTGTTGCTGCAAAATTTATCCATTCATAGAGGAGGATCAGAAAAAGCTTCACAAAAGATTAAGAGTGCAAATTTACTACTGACTTCTGCCCTTTTGACCCGCTGCCAACTGCAAGATAAATTAATAGTGCATCAGGTCTATCCCATTAAATTTGTCTCACTATTTTATAGGGCTTCATTGGATCCTTCAAGCATCCATTTCCAGGCGGGAATTACACTTATATGTTTATTCTCTAAAACGATTTCATCCGACTGGTCTAACGTAATGATAATTCCTTCTTTCAGCTTAAAATAACGTAATGCTTCCATTAACCCTTCCACTTCACGCTCTTTATTTGAATTGTTCAGTTCAGTCGTTACCTGAAGTGCCGCGTTAACTTTTGAATTTTTCTGCAATACAAAATCGGATTCTTTTTTTTCGCTATAATAAAATATTTCCTTTCCTTTAGCTCTTAGATGCATATAGATTGCATTTTCCAGCAACCTTCCTTTGTTTTCGGAAAACTTAAACGACACACTGTTAGCAATACCGTTATCTATGCAATAGAGTTTTTTTTCATTTGAATTCTGGACATTAATTGACTCAGAATAAATATTAACCAAAAAGATCATATAACAATCATTTACATAATTTATAAAATCGTAGATAGTGTCTTTAGCTATCTTAATTCCTGAAGATTTTAATTCATTAAACAACTTATTGACAGAAAGATAATTAGAAACATTAGAGAGGCTCTTTTTAATAAAATACTTTAATGCAGTCGGGTTTTTAATATCATACCGTTCTATTATATCGCGGTAGATCATCACATCCAGATAAGACTGCATTGTTTTTATTTTTAATTCCCTGTCATAATTAACAATTTCGGGATAACCGCCGTCAAACAAATAATCATTAAATGCTTTTACAATCCTGGCTTTATTTCTGGTAGAATAAGTATCATCCGGATCAATTTCATTAAAACTCAAGTATTCGTTAAAAGAGAGAGGGAACAATTCATAAGAAATTGAACGCCCTCTTAGGCTCGTAGCAATTTCCTTGCTTAGCAGCTTTGATGAAGAGCCGGTAATTACAATGTTTTTGGATACTGTGTCATAAATCCGTCGAACAAACCTTTCCCAATTTTGAATATTCTGTATCTCATCAAAATAAAAATACAATTGATTTTTATTCTCCGGATATAATTCATAATAAGATTCGATAATAAGATGCAAGTCCTCGCCCTTTAAGTTGAGCCGTTCATCTTCAAAGTTGATATAAATGAGGTCCTGTCGTTTAACATTTACCGGCAGCTTATCCATCAACTGATATAGGAAATATGTTTTACCCGTCCGCCTTGAACCTATAATAGTAATAATTTTTTTTGAGTTGAGGGGAACAGAAAGGTTTCTTTCTTTATAATTATGTTTTGGACTCTTATGGAAGTCTTTTATAATACTTTTAATTACTTCTTTCATCAGCAGCTCTTTTGTCCCGAATATAACACTTTCCTTATATAAAGGAAAATATTGTTATCAGCTGGTTTTATCCAAAGGAAAGTCATATAGTTTTGCTTCTTAGCATATAAAGATCTTCATGTTATACTTTCAATCTGCCCGTGAATTGTGTAATTTATTTTTTCATGGGGTTTGTTTGCAAAGTAAAGACGGTAAACAGTAATGAGTAAAGAGTGATCTGTAATCGGTAATCAGTAACGAGTGTAACGGGTTGCGACTGAATGCTTGGTTGTTTGGTTGCATGGTATTCAAGGTAAATGGATAAAGTAAAAAGGAAAAAGTATTGGGATGCATGATAATCAAGGTAAATGGATAAAGTAAAAAGGAAAAAGTAGAAAGTGAAATAGTGACAAAGGGAGCGAACAGTGACTTGTAACGAGTAACAGGTAACGGGCAACGGGTTGTAAATGAATGTTTGGTTGTTTGGTTGCATTGATGATAAGGGTTCTTGTCCTTCGGCAAGCTCAGGACTAAAGATTCCCGCCAAAAAGACGGCGGGCAAGCTTAGTTCTTAGTTCTGAGTTAAAGAGTAAATAATAATTAGTCGGCTTACTATCTTAAGCAGAAGCCTTCAGAAAATCGGGAGAAATTTGATAAGAGAACAAGGAATTCAAAGATATTTTTTTACTGGCATCTAATAATTCTATGCCGAGAATATTCCCCTCTTTGGTTACATCGATATTAATACCTTCTTTAACTTCAATAACTCCATCAGCTTTACCTTCTGAAATTTCTATATAAACAGCATCAGCTTCTTTATCATATGATACTTTCATTTTAGTTTCTCCTTTTCAATGGATAACATGATATTACAATTAACTGATCATTTTTCTTCTTACAAATAACCTTTAAAGGATACTCATTGCCATTTTTGGAGCTAATATAAATAATTTTCCCATCATCGGTATAATGTGCTTCAAGTGTTTCAATAATATTAATAATCGTTTCTTCAGGTATACTATATAACTTCATTCGTTGTTTACTATGCCGTGTAAATTTAATATTATGGCGCATATTATATCACGAAGTTTATTGGAACATTGATAAAGTTAACAATAACGAGATATGTAACGGGTAACGGGTTGTCTATTGTAGCTTGATTGCTTGGTTGCATGGTGAATAATGGCTCTTGTCCTTCGGCAAGTTCAGGACTTAAGGTTCGTAGTTGTGACAAAGTAACAAAGTGACAAAGAGAGTGAACGGTAAACGGAGGACAGATGACGGAAGACGGAATTCGGGACCAGTAATCAGTAAACTGTAATCAGTGATCTGCGAACAGGAATCGGAAGACGGATGATGGAATCGTACAGGATAGATCCTGGAATAATGGAATTTTGGAATAATGGAATATTGGGATACTGGTATTTCAATCGATGAATGAATCATGCCATTCGCCAACTTTTTGTTTTTGCTGTAATGATTTTATTAGACTAATCAGTTCATTTTCAACTTTGTAATGCAATTCATCAAATTTATCGAAATCATTGTCATTTAATATTTGAACTGTCTTAAACGAAATCATTCCTGAAAATAATTCGCCGCATGAACCCAAACTGATATTTAAAAAATTCAAATATTCCTTCAAATTTTTTCGGCAATATCCTTCTGCAATATTACGGGAAATACTATGTGCTGCATCAAGGATATTATTTCTGCTCTTTGAAAACTCATACGAAAAATCTTTTGTTATATAATAGACTAACTTATAGAGTTCAATTGAATCATTCCATACATTCAGCTTTGTAAAACCCCTATTTATATTTCTTCTTTTCACTTCCATTTTAAAATCTCAGGTTTCTTCCCACCATTCCATCTTTCCATTATTCCATCTTTCCATATTTCCTCGTTACTTTGTTTCTTTGTTACACTTTACTCTGATACATACTTAGAGATCCAGTTGAATGTGAGTCCCACGCAAATAGCAAGGAGGAAGCTGATCATAGTTCCGATTATAATATATTCAGATTCTTTACGGTTATCGGGATTAGATAATTCTCCGAAGCGGAAAATTGATTTAGCGGCAATAAGGAAGCCGACCGCAGAAAAGTTACCCGATATAATAAACAAGAGGATTAAAGTTCTTTCGAGAGATCCGATAATGCGTCCTCCGTTAATAAATCCCCTTTTAGAATCATCGTTACCGATTTGCACAAGAAGTGGGCTAACCGACAGGTCTACCAGAAGTGCACCGAACCGGGTAACGAGAATAATAGCAGAGAGAAAAATTAAAAAATAGAAATAATTTGTACCGAACAAGTAAATCCAGTAAGAGATTTCCGATAGTGCTGAATTATAATTATAATCAATATAGAGAGCAGCAAGTAAAATTGTAATTAAATGAAATGCCTGATCAGCGATAAAGAGAATTAACGGTTTATTAATTTTTTCAGCGAGTTTGATTTTAATAAAATCGATTATTCCGTGTGCGGCAAAGAATACAACGGGCAGAATCCAGAATGAGAATGCACCGGTAATAAGATAGAGAATTGAAGAAGTAATTAAGAGATGTTTAATGAACTGGACCGGTTTATGTTTTGATGATGCCATTGAGCTGGATTGAAGAAGGAAGTCGCTTATAAGGTGCGAAGCAGTAAGTGATGCAATAAAATAATAGGTTAAATTCATTTAAGCGAAAAGATCCAGTTACAAGTGATTAATATTGTTTTATATAATTACAAGTGATATAGCTTGTTTTCGAAATATTCAACCGTTGAAAGGATAGAATTCCACCCGGAATTAATAAGGTGGAGACTGATGCTCTGCTGGCTGATACGGGGTTTCCAGAGTTTAGAAATTTGAGATTGATTCAACCCTGATAGTGCATAGAAGAGAGCGAGTGATTGTTTAGGAGTAGTTTTTGAAAGAATAAAATCGAGAAGATTAATAATTACTTTCATATAATCGGCACTTAAATGTTCCGGCAGAGAGATTGAGATTGAATCATTCATAATATCCAGATTGCGTCCTGAGGTTCTGAACGCATCTCCGTCGCTTTGTGAAAGTTTGTTTTTATTTATAAAATCGACTGTGCCAACTGCAACAGAGAGGCGTGAATTAATACTTTTAAATTGAGAGCCGGATTTAAGGATCATTTTAAGAGCGACAGCAATTCTAAGTGAATCGGCCGGGTTATTAACGAGTAATTGGAATCGATCGCCGCTATAGAGTTCAACTTGTGAAAGTGAAGAATCCTTAAAATACTTTTTCAATATATTATAATAAGCATTCAGGGCATCCGGTAGTTTTTTCCGTTCGGATTTTGTAAGTAGTGACGAATCAATTATATCGCCGGTAATTACTGCGTAAAATTTAGTGGACATTTAGTTCTGGGTTCGTAGTTATTGGTTAGTTCAAGTAAAAAGTAAAAGGGAAAAAGTAAAAAGTGGTTTTAATACTGTGCATAATTATTTTGTTTTAAAGACTATTGTCCCGAGTATTTTCTTCAATTCTTCTGATTCTTTTATTAACAATTCAGTTTCAGTTTCATCAAGAGGCACTAATTCCATTTCTTTGATTATTCTTAGCCAATAGTTTGTTTCACGCATCTCTTTTAGTGAAATATTTACTTTATTGTTAAAATCGGATTTCGAAGAACCAGCTTGTGCTTCTTCGTAATTTGCTCCGGAAGAAGTTGATGATTTTGATAACTGGTAGATTATTACTCTATTTGATTCTGTAAATTTTATCTTTCTTAATAACTTCAAAACATTTATAACAAACTCAAATAATCTTTCAGATAATTTATTTTTCGATCCTTCCATTTTTGCCTTTTTACTTTTGCCTTTTTCCTTCACCTACTGAGCTATAAACCAATCCAGATTACGCTTTAAAGATTTTTTGTCTACGAATACCCTTTCTTTCAAACACATTCCTCGTATCAACAATAAGCTTCGAGTTATCGGCTAATAACTGGTAATCGATGGAATCGTGGTCAGTGGAGATGAGGA
>JAGVBL010000158.1 GCA_020059785.1 Ignavibacteriales bacterium
GTATATCGCGAGCATAGCCGAGTTTGGGATTTTTATTTTTTTGTTTCTGAAGAATCGACATTGTTACTTCTGCAAGGTAATCCATAACAAGATAATCAACCTGACCGGCAGTAACCTGAGTATAAGGTGCATCGATTAAGTCGCCCCAAAAACCCTGTCCAGACGCTATTCTAATTTTATCTTTCATTAAAATCCGAAATTAATTCTTGAGCAAAATAGGAAAACTTATTTAAGATTGGAAATATGATTAATAATATAATCAGGAATTTCTTTCAGTTGTTCTTCAGATTGAATTTTTATCCAATTTATACGCTTATCTTTTCTAAACCACGTTAATTGTCTTTTTGCATAACGTCTTGTATTTCTTTTTATCAATTCAACTGCCCTATCCAAACTGATTTCATTTTGCAGATATGAAATAATTTCTTTGTAACCAACAGTGTTCAAAGAATTCAAATTACTGTTATACCCGGCTTTTAAAATACTTTTCACTTCATTTACCAAACCATCGCTTATCATAGAAACAACCCGGTTATTTATATTATCATAAAGAATTTCTCGTGGCCATTCAATTCCAAATTGAATAAAGTTGATATTGGTTTCTCTTTTGTAATCTCTTTGAAATTTCCAGATCGGTATACCGGTTAAATTGTAAACCTCAATCGCACGCATAACGCGTTTCCAATTTTGCGGAAGCATTTCGGATGCACTTAAAGGATCTACTTTTTTTAATTCTTCATACCAATATTCATTTCCGAATTTTTCTCTCTTCAGGTTAAATTCCTCTCTGAATTCATCATCGGCATTTACTGCATCAAAAATTCCATCAACAATAGCATGAATGTAAAGCCCCGAGCCCCCAGCAACAACCGGAATTTTATTTTCTGAAAATAATTTCTCAATTACTTCAAGCGTATCACTTTCAAATCTGCTTACATTGTAATTTTCGTCGGGATATAAGTAATTAATGAAATGGTGTTTTACGCTTTCTAAATTTTCTATAGAAGGTTTAGCAGTACCGATATCCAGATACATATAGATTTGTCTGCTATCAGCGGAGATAATTTCTGAATTTATTTTTTTTGCCAGTTCAATTGATACTTTTGTTTTACCGGAACATGTTGGACCAACAATTACAATTACTTTTCTTTCCATCCTTCTCTACCAACTAAAGGAACAAATGCAAAATAAGGTGCTTCTTTTGTATCGAACTCATCATCAGAAATCTTTGTAATTATTTTCAAAGATTGCACTGTACGATCACCAACCGGGATAATCATTCTGCCGCCGGCTGCAAGCTGTTTGAGCAAATTTTGCGGAACGCCGGGACTTCCGGCGGTTACAATTATTCCATCATAAGGTGCAAATTCAAGCCAGCCGATAGAACCGTCGCTGCATCGTGCTGCAATTCTAAGATTCAGTTTATCAAATATTTTTAATGCGCTGTTGTAAAGTTTATCATTTCTTTCTATTGTGAATACTTTTGTTCCCAATTGAAAAAGGATTGCTGCCTGATAACCGGAACCCGTTCCAATCTCTAATATTTTTTGTCCGGGTTTAGGATCAAGAGCTTGTGTCATAAATGCAACAGTGTATGGTTGAGAAATTGTTTGTCCATATCCAATAGGAAGTGCAACATCTTCATATGCATGCTGTTGCATTATATCCGGAACGAATAAATGTCTCTCAACTTTAGACATTGCATCCAGAACATTCTGATTAGTGATACCTTTCTTTTTTATTTGTTCGATTAATAATAATCTTTCGGTTTCGTACATTGTCCTAAAATGTTAAATTTGTTTTGCTAAGATAAACAATTACGGAGCTAAATTAGTAAATGAGTATTGAAATAATTCTCGGTGCAATATTAATAATGTTTATGCGTATCGCTGACGTAACAATAGGAACATTTAGAACAATATTAGTCGTACAGGGAAGAAAATATTACGCAGCAATGGCAGGTTTTTTTGAAGTTCTAATCTGGATTTTTGCGATGAGGTATATCGTTCAACATATGGATCATACAATTAACCTACTTGGTTATGCAGTTGGATTTGCGCTTGGAAATATAATGGGTATTACACTTGAACAAAGGGTTGCACTGGGTTATACACAAATAAATATTGTATCGCTTCATCATACAGACGATATAGCAAATAAACTTAGGAGTTCTAGATTCGGCGTTACAATTTTACCGGCAGAAGGAGGAAGCGGCGGTGTTTCTATTGTAATTGTAATAGCAAAACGGAAATTTCAAAAACAAATTATGAAGATTGTTGAATCGGTTGATAAAAGAGCATTTATAACTGTTCAGCAGTCAATGCCATATAGAGGTTTTATCCACGGTTCAAGAGTATAATAAAAAATTAAAAACAGATTTGATATGATTGGCTAATCATATTATATTTACAGCGCAAATTTAGAAGTTCTAAAAATATTGAATTGCGGGAGTATCTTCCGCCTCCGGCGGAGTAGGACATTCCAATTTATCGGGGACCAAGGTTAATGGCGCAGGTTCTGATAAATCAAACAGTTCTTAATATTTTGATATGCGGGAATAGCTCAGCCCGTCTCGCCAAATGCGAGACGAGGTCTCGTCCCAATTTTATTGGGACGGATTGGTAGAGCGCTTAGTTTTTGAGAAACACGATTGATATTTCGGATCCCAATAATTAATTCTGTTCATAATATTTTGATATGCGGGAATAGCTCAGCTGGTAGAGCGCAACCTTGCCAAGGTTGATGTCGCGGGTTCGAGTCCCGTTTCCCGCTCAATCATAATCCACTTTTTAGTGGATTTCGTTTTTTCAAACTATGTTGGATGATGAGCGAACAATTATCTTTTATTGATAATGTCGCGGGTTCTGCCGAGGGCATCCCTTCGGGAGAGTCCCGTTTCCCGCTCTAATTTCCGGCTAAGCCGGTTTTTTTTTCTATGTTCTTATGATTTTTTCAAAATCCAGATTGAGATTCTAAATCGCAATTCTCAATTCAAAATTCTCAATTAAATTCGGCGCTGTACCCAAGTGGCTTAAGGGGAAGGTCTGCAAAACCTTTATTCGTCGGTTCGAATCCGACCGGCGCCTCAAATGTTAAATTACTACAAATGATTATTTAAGGGGA
>JAGVBL010000014.1 GCA_020059785.1 Ignavibacteriales bacterium
AATAATTCAAATTATTTTGCAAATAATCCCGCAACCGACCAGGATGTGTTCTGGACTTTAGTTGGTGCACCGACGAATAATGGTAATGTTAATCTTAATGGTCCCGCCTGGGTTATAACTAAACATACTGCATGGGTTAATCAATCAGATAGTAGATGGATCTCTGCATTCCAATCTGCTGGTGCAAATGCCGCTAATATAAGTAGCTCTATTCCTCCTTATGTTTTTCAAAAAAGTATTTGCGTTAGTGAAACAACTGATTTGACTTTCGACCTTAATGTACTTGTTGATAATAGAATCGTAGTTAATTTTGTGGATTCAAATGGAAATTTAATTAGCAATCTTGGAGCGCTAAACTCATCCATTACATCAAATTTTACAGTACCAACAAATTTTCATCAGGTTGTTTCTAATGTAGCTCCCGGAACTTATTATATAAGAGTAGAACTTCGAAATGATAATGATGGCTCTGCAATGGGATTTAATATACAAGGAACGGTTAAAGGAGGTCATTCTTCACTTTTAGAAACTTTATGTTGTAATCCTCCCGGCTCATCCATATCTGGATATAAATTCAATGACTTGAATAATAATGGCATCAAAAATCAAAATGAACCGGCATTGCCGGGATGGGTAATCACTTTAACTGGTTCCGGTATATCTACAATGACTTCAATTACAGATGCAAATGGAAGTTATTTATTTACTGGAATCCCCCCGGGAACATATACATTAACAGAAACCAGTCAAACCGGCTGGATCGCAGGTCTAACCGGCAGCAGCAAAACTGTAACTGTTGGAACTAATCAGGCAATAAATAATATTAATTTTGGGAACAGACAATTACCGTTAGTCGGATCGATATGCGGAGTAAAATTTAACGATCTGAATGGTAACGGAAGTAAAGATAGCAGTGAACCTGGATTGGAAAATTGGGAAATCAAATTAACTGGTTCTGCCAATCAAACTGCACTAACTGATGCGAATGGTAATTATTGTTTTACAAATCTGGCTGCTGGTAATTATACTGTTACAGAAACAAATCAAAATAATTGGCAACAAACTTATCCGCCTGCTCCGGGTACACACAGTATCACATTATCTTCTGGAGAAAATATATCCGGTGTTAATTTCGGAAACAAATTAACAAGTGCAAATAATTGTGTTGAACCTCCCGTCGGCATGGTAGCATGGTGGCCAATGGATGAATTATTAGGGGCTACTGTTGTTTTAGATATTAAAGGAAATAATCATGGAACTCCTTTCCCAGGCGCCATTGGTACAATTGGGTCTCCGGTTGCCGGTGCCGTACCCGGTAATACTTTACAATTCTTAAACCCTCAGGCTAAAGTTGACGGCTCATTGTACTATTATAACTCTGCAGTTCTTAAATATGTAAAAGTGCCGGACAGTCCAACTTTAGATTTTGGGACAGGAGATTTTACAATTGATGCCTGGGTTTATCCTGTTATTGTAAATGCATTTAGGGTTGAACCAATTGTTCAAAAAGTGGAATTAACCACACCTGTATGTACAGGTTATAGACTTTATATTCAGGGAGGAAACTTGCACTTTGTTGTGATGGATGGAAGTTCAACTTCTATCATATCCACACCGATAACTTATTCACAATGGCAGCATATTGCAGCTGTAAGAAAAGGAGGGGCGCCTAATACTTTTGAATTATATATTAATGGTGTGTTAACAGCTACTACAACTGGTCAGATTAATAATACAAGTAATTCGGCAGAACTTATTATTGGAGGGATTCCAAGTCCGGGTGGAGGTACCATATGCGGACTGCCAGCACAATATGGTTGGGGCGAGATAGCAATTGATGAACTTGAAATATTCAACAGGGCATTAAATCCGTCAGAGATTTTTTCCTTGTGGCATGCAGATACATTTGGTAAATGCAAACCTGACCTAACTTCAATAGACAATAAAAATCCAAATGCATTTATAAAAAGCAATTTCACACTAGAACAGAATTATCCAAATCCATTTAATCCTACTACATCAATCAGTTACACATTACCTGTTGAAAGTAGAGTGAGGATTTCTGTCTTTAATATTTTGGGAGAGATTCTGATAACTTTGGTTAACGGGATTAAACCTTCCGGAAGCTATAAAGTTAACTGGGATGCAAGCAATATATCTTCCGGGCTTTATTTATATAAAATTGAGGCTATTCCGCTGAACGGAGAGAAATCTTTTACTCAGGTAAAGAAAATGATTTTGCTTAAATAGTATTTTGTATTGTATGATTTACAAATACTCAATTTCCTCTGCTCGTAACAGGAAGAATTTTTCACTAATTATTGCACCAGTAGTGATAAATCCTGATTTTTCCAAAGTGTTTGTAAAGACAAAGCTTCACAAATAATTCGTTTCACAAATAATCCGCCGGTCCAAAAGCTGGCGGATTTCATTTAGTCAATTCGATTTTTACGTCACAGTTTTTGCAAACCATCCTGATAAAAATTACGCCAAAAAATGTTGTCATAATTTTTCAACATAGGCAAAAACTC
>JAGVBL010000082.1 GCA_020059785.1 Ignavibacteriales bacterium
AAGAGTGATATTGACAAAAGAATTAAAGCTACTAATTGGAAAAAGTTAATTTTTGTTTTCATTTCAATACTCCACTATTTGTGTGTTCTAACGACGTTGTTTTTAAGCCGCCGCCCAGAATAGCAATGCAGCTTTGAAAAACAAACGCCAATGATTTTATAATAACTTTTTAATTACAACATACTTCAAAAAGAAACTAACTTTTGAAAACGCAACTTTATTATTCCACAAATGCCACAACGTTTAAAGCGGTCGGCCTTGAAGAACAGGTTATACAGCTTTTAATAAAATAAAAACAATACCACTTATTTAATAACATAAATCATTTACAACATTCTAGAATACTTGATTAGAAAATTTAATATCAATTCCTTGTTCTGTCTTTTCAATTTTGGGACGTCTATTCTTCGATAAATAGTAAGTTGGTATTCCTATGCAAATAATTAAAAATATTAGCGAAAGTGTTACCCCGAGATATTTAGTATACTGCAACGAAAAGGAATAATAGAACAAAACAAGACAACCAATTGCCAAGACATAAAAAGCACCTAAAAACATTAATGATGTTTGCGATAATGTATACCTTTTGAACACTTTCAGAACGTCCGAACTAATATTCAAATTATAATTGGCATCATCTGTTATCGAAATACTAATCCTTTTTTCAAATAATTCCAATGCCTTTTCTAACCAATTGTTATCAGATGTTTTTATTGGAAATCTCATTTTATATTTCCTTATGCTGTATAACGACGTTGCAACTAAAGCGCCGCCCAACTTAGCGATGCCACAATTGCCAACGACTTTTTATTTATAAATCAGTTTTGTATTACAAATCAACTTTGAACAACAAACCGACTCTGAAAAGCTAAACCCAATTATCACATCAAACGACTGCGTCAAAGACGCGGTCGCTTTGAGTTGCGGGTTATGTTTTGCTTTTATGAACTTGACGATTTTTGAACGTGATAAAAGAAACCACCTTACTTTGAAACACAATAATTAAAAAACTCCACACCGATAAAGTGCAACATGCTTTTACTTGGCAATGCTGCTATTTATAAACCCATTACCTTTGTAAACTTTGCCGAACTACTTTATCGCGCTTTCTGCAAATTTATTAAAGTGAACCTTTGTTTCTTTTTTGTGGAGAACAGAATAACTACCCCGGATTTTTTCCACCTCAGTATAACTACTGATCTCGAATTACTCCACCCATTTTTTGTCTACTTGATTAATGGCTTTGTGCAACAACTTTAAAGCAAATAAGATTTTGTTTGCCGACATATCTTGGATTGAACAATAATACCAAAAAAGGCATAACCAGAATTACAAACCATTTTTGATTTGGGCAAACCGAACAATGAAACGGTAAAAACAAATTGAAAGAACAAAACCAAAACAACAAACCAACTTGGCTGCCAATACTTGAACAAATGCTGCTTTGTTTGAAACATAACGGCATTGCAATTAAAGCGCCGCCCAGAAACAACAATGCTACAATTGCAAACTACGTTTTTGTTCTAAAATCTATTCTATTAACTAAATCAACTTATACAACAAACTTATACTGAAAAAAGAATGCCGATAACCACATCAAACGACCGCATCGTAAGACGCGGTCGCTTTGAATTGCTTGTTAGGTTGCGTCTAATTAATAAAATAATTCACACCTATTGCTATTTGAAATAATTTACTTTGATCAGAATTATTTATGTAAAGTCCAGACGGATTATTATAATTTATAAAACTATAATTAATACTCGTTTCTAATGCAAAGTAATTTGTTAAAAAGAAATTTACTCCACCAGATAAAGTGAATACTGATGTAGTAGTTTTATAGTTATTAGAATCGCCGGATGTTTGTTCATAATATGTAAATCCAAGTCCGGCAAATGGTTTAACCCTTTCTAAATCAAAATAATATCTAACCTCAGGTCCAACACCTAGCAGATTATAGCTAAAATAACCCATTGATTGATGTTTGTAGTCAATAGAAATTGCAGAATAGATATTATCGAAAAAGAAAAAACCAACTTTTGGATTGATGGTTAAGACAGTCATATTGTTTGATACATTATCAAAAGATTGACTAGAAAACGAGACATCGCCACCAATAGTAAATGTACCTTTACTGATAGGAGACTGACCATTAATAAAGCTAGTAGTAAAAACAAACAAGAGAACTACAATTAATTTTTTCATCACGCACCTCTTTTGGTTAGTAAATAATACAAGTTGTTAAATTGTTCGCCGGAAAAATGAAAGAACAATCGTATCAATTAATTATAACTAACCTCATAGATGTTACTTGTAATTGTAAATATTCTACCTATATCTAGCAACCTAACGGCGTTGCGGTTAAGCTGCTGCCCATAACAGGAATGCGGCATTGAAAAACTCAAGCCGAAGATTAAGCAAACCGTGCTTAACTTTCTTCACAAGCACGGTTTGCAAGTTTATTAATTTTGTACGAACACTTTGAATAAGTTTGCCGAAACGGAACGACCAACATTAAAACTTGTAAAAAGCCTAATGCGAAAGAAGCAGTCAGCTTGAACCGCTGGTTATACATCTTTCTCAATAAATCAAAATCATAATTTACTTTTAAAATTAATGTTGTTATTAATTTTTTAGAATAAATCATATTCCATTGTCAATCTGATTCCTTTTTCAGGACCCCAAACATATTTTGCCATAAATGAAAATGGATTTATTAATCTTGTTCCAAAACCAAATGAAAAATTCCAACCATCTTTGCTCATAGTTTCTGTAATATTATTTTCCATTATTTTGTTTTGCTGAATGCTATATCCAAAACTGATATGATTAAAGAATTTTTCACCAGTTACCATTGTATTCTTACTTTCAAAACCAGCTTCTAATCTATGGTGCGAAACAATATTACTTTGATAGCCCCAATTATTACCTAAATAATATCCACCATAAAGTCGAAAAATTACTTTGCGATTGTTGAGAGTAATAATTTCAGGTGATACAAATGCACCGATACTTTCTGCATTCTTTCCCAATTGATAAGAAGACCCAACTGATACTTTTTGACAAATCGAAATAGAGGATAAAAGTAAAACAAATATTAAAGTTTTCATTTTTCTTTACTCCTTTTATTATTTAGATGTATAACGACGTTGCGCCTAACGCGCCGCCAATATTTAAGAATGTTATAATTACAATCTATTTAAGTGGTCCAAAAAACTGCCTTTTTAGCAAAATCAACAGGAACAACAAACTTATTCTGAAAAACCAACCTTAATAATTCAACCAAAAATAGCATCGCAAGATGCGGTCGCTGTTGAGGCGCGGGTTAGGCAGTATTAAATATTAAATAAAAAACCCACCGATATCGATAAATCTAAGGACTCGTCTGCCGAGCTATAGTCAGATTCATATTTATAATAGTCAGTAGGATTATTGAATTCCCATTTTGTTTTGAGGCCATTATTTAGCTGGTGTTTAAATTCAAAAAAGACAATCAAGTTTTTAGTTGTGTAAATATGAGACCCTAAACAAAAATATTGACAAAATCCTTTTGTGTTGAATTCATATGCAAAAACTGGCTCGGGATCATTTCTATTGTATGTTGTTTTATAACTATAGTAACCAATTCCAAAGCTTAAATAAGGTCTAAATACAAGTTCTTTATCAATAGCTGGAAAGAATGAAAATGCTAATTCAACCGGCACGCCATAAGTTTTACTCGTATGAACAAATGTATAAGACGAAGGCCGTATTTTATCAGTAGTTGTAGAAAAGTTGTACCAACCATAACCAGTTTTTAATGAGAGCTGCAATTGATCAGAAAGAGGATAACTTCCAAGAATGAATACGTTTTTAATATTTCCTCTTACAGGAATGGTATAAGAAAAGAAACCATTCACATTGAAGGAGTTGGACTCATAACTTAAGCCAATAGACTGTCCATAAATATTAGTTAATAATAAGGCCAAAGACATGATAGTTAATTTATAGTAAAACATACAAATCCTCCCAATTACTGCCTAACGAGGTTGTTTTTAAGCCGCCGCCCATAACAACAATGCAGCTTTGTAAAGACAACGCCAATAATTTTATAATAACTTTTTAATTACAACCAACTTCAAAGAGCAACTAACTTTTGCAACACCACTTTATAATTACTCAAATGCCTCAACGTTTAAAGCGGGCGGCCTTGAAGAACTTGTTAGGCAATAGACAAACTATTTTGAATATAATATTAGTCATCATCTTTTTCATACTCATAACTGTTTTTGTTAAATTTTTCTTGTTCGGTTTCAGATTCACCAATTTGTAACTGAACATTAATAATAGGGACTCTAATAGTTTTATTAATTGCTCGATAGCTTGATAACAAATCAAATGTAAACAGACTTAATAAAGAAAGAAAAATAATTAAGATAACTATACGTGATGAACTAATCCCGGCTTCGGAATTAGATATTTTCTTCCCGTGAATCATACTTGCAATAATATTTTCGCGGTGTCTAAAAATGTGAAATGTAACGCCAATAATATGTAAGCTCACAATTCCTAACATCGCATAAACAAATATTTCGTGCAGTTCTTTTAGAGTTTCATTTCCAAGACCAAGTTGAATTCCAGTTATACTAATCCCGATAATTAGTGCTAACATAAAAAATATGGCATATGCTGAACCAGGATTATGACCAAGATACGGTATATCATTCTTTAACAATGCACTTTTAAAATACCCAAATAATTCTTTTGGATGAAAAAGGAAGGACTTGAACCGAGCATAAGTTGTTCCAAAGAATCCATATAATATTCTTAATATTACCATAAAAAAAAGTATTAGACCTATTATTGCGTGATATGCAAAATTTTGGTAATCATCTCCAAATCCAAGAGCGATTATAGCAGCACTAAAGAATCCAACAACTAGGAACCAATGAAAAAATCGAATAGGTAAGTCCCATATAAGTATTTTTTTATCTGAGTCCATATTAACTCCTTTTGTAAAAATTGAAAATTATTGTTGCCTAACATATATTTATGCTGATTGACCCCGATAACCATTTTACATGTTATCGAGATTTATTTTCAGTATAAACGCACAGCCAAAATGTATTTATACTGCGTGTTTATTCAGTTTACGCTGTAAAAACAAAAAAAACATACTATCTAAACAAAATCTCAAATTGCATTTATACTGCATTTTTTGCGGTATAAACGTCAATCTAATGGACTCCTCACCCCGTGCAGATTCTCAATTATATGTGTATATATCATTGTTGTTCGCAGTGATTTATGTCCCATTAATTCTTGAATAGTCCTTATATCATACCCAGAAGAAAGCAGGTGAGTGGCAAAACTGTGTCTGAACGAATGCGCTGACGCTGGTTTATTAATTCCGGCTCTTCTTATAGCACTTTTTATTTCTCTTTGAACTGTAGAACTGTGAATATGATATCTGAATTTGAATCCAATTTCTTTACTGTAAACAAACTTATTGGCAGGGAAGAGGTATTGCCATCCGAATTCCTTTGAAGCATTTGGATATTTTTTATCTAATGCATCCGGTAAAATAGTTCTCCCGTTTCCGTTCTTCAAATCTTCTTCATGCAAAAGTTTAACTTTATATACTTTTTCTTTTAGTTCGGGTATAATTGATTCAGGAAGCAAAGTCGTTCTGTCTTTTTCTCCCTTCGATTGCCTGATGGTTAGACTCTTATAACCAAAATCAAGATCCTTAATCCTAAGACTTAATGCTTCGCTTAATCTTAATCCGCCTCCGTATAAAAGGGAACAAATTAATTTTATATCACCCGAAGTTTGAGTAATCACATTTTTGGCTTCTTCTTTTGTGAAAATAACCGGAAGTTTTGGTTTCTTCGTTGCTCTTGTAACATCTTCAAGCCAACCAAAATCTTTTTCTAAAACATTCTTATATAAATATACAATTGCACATAATGCCTGTCCCTGTGTAGAAGCGGAAACTTTTCTTGAAACTGTTAACCATGTAAGGAATTTTTCGATGTGAGTTTTATCTAATTCGTTCGGATGGCGTTTGTTGTTGAAGAGGATAAATTCTTTTATCCATTTTACATATGCTTCCTCAGTTTTTTTGCTGTACCGTTTAGACCGTAAAGACAATCTAACCTTATCAAGAAGTTTTGGTTTGCCTTTTACTGAATGCATTAATTCTCCTCGCTTTATCCCAAAGCTTAAAGTCGTAGAAGGGCAGTGTTCTTATTAAGGGGATACACAGTTTAATATGAACAGTTACAACATAAAATTTGTGATTATTAATAGC
>JAGVBL010000116.1 GCA_020059785.1 Ignavibacteriales bacterium
AATGGCGGATTTAACCTTGAAGATGCTGTATGTGCCGGTAATATTGTATCCAACCTTGAACAGAATGATATTCAAGTTGAACTCACAGATTCTGCAATTGCAAGCAAATTACTATATAAAAATTATTCTAAAAGTATTACACGGATGTTAAAAAATACTGACCACGGTAAACTATTAATTGAAAATGGATTCGAATCCGATATTAAAGAATGTGCTAAAATTAATTCGACAGATGTTATTCCGTTTTATAATTCCGGGGTAATTAAAAAATTAGAATTAACTTCCGATAAACCAAAAAATTCTGGCAATAATAGTAAGTTGATTAATGCCAAAGAAAAATAAAGCCAAAGAAAACACTGGAAACGGTAAGGAGTATTTTGTAGTATCGCCGGCTAAAAAGAAAAAGCTGCTCGGTATTTTTTTGATTGTTTTTGCCGTTCTTATTTTCTTGAGCATCCTTTCATATTCAAGATATGAAGACTCTTCCTTCTCATTCAGATTTACGGATTTGTTTAATGTATTCAGTCCCAATCCTGAACTAAAAAGTAAAGCAGCCGGAACATACAACTGGCTCGGTATTTTCGGTGCTTATATTTCTTACTTTTTCATCCATTCCACACTGGGGTACTTTTCGTTAATTTTTCCTGTAATAATGTTTGTGTGGGGTTATTCGGTTCTTCGGGCTGCTTCTTATAAACTTGCTATATATGTTACAAATTTTTTACTTGTAATGGGGATTTTAATTTCCACATTTTTCGGGATGTTAAGATTTGCTCCGGAATTTAGTTTGTTTACAGATGTTTATGAGTTATCGGGAAATATCGGTGCGTTTTTTGGAATTGCCATTAGTAAATTAATGGGACCTCTGGGCAGTATTATTTTCTTAATTGCGGCTATGATTGTTACATTAATTATTGCATTCGATATCCGGCTAAGTGGAATACTTGAGTTCTTAAAGAAATTTTATAAGTCCGATGAAACTGATGAAGATGATATAAAATTAAAACCCGCCGATGAAGAAAGTGAAGATAACCTTAACAAAATAAAAAGTTTAAGAAGCGATAAAAAATTAAAATCAATTCTAAAACAGGATGAAGAAATTGATGCTGCTGAAGTTGAAGATGAGCTTCCAGAGACAAGAATCCGGATTGTTAAAAAAGATGAACCGGAAAAGGTAATTGAACCGGAATTTCCAAAAGAAGAATCATCAAGGTCCAAGAAAATTGATTTATCAAAATCCGATAAACCTAAATCTGACGATTTACTCCCAATAATTGATAAGGAAGCAGAAACAAGTTTACCGGATCAGTGGAATGAAAATATAAAGTTCAACTCACCAACTATGGATTTATTAACTCCCGCCGAAGATGAAGAAGTTAAGATTCACGAAAGTGAGTTAAAACGTAACGCAGAACTCTTAAAAGAGAAACTTGCTCTGTTCGATATTCAAATAGAGGATATTACTGTTACTCCGGGACCTGTTGTAACTCTCTACGAAATTGTTCCAGCACCCGGTGTTAAGATAAGTCGTATTGTTAGTCTTGAACATGATATTGCTCTTGCACTTGCAGCACGTGGAATTAGAATTATAGCACCGATTCCCGGTAAAAGTGCTATTGGTGTAGAAATTCCTAATGCTCAAGCATCTATTGTTAGAGCCCGGTCTGTAATAAGTAAAATAAAAGAAGCAAAAGGGGAATTACCTTTAGCTTTGGGCAAAACAATTTCCGGTGATTTTTATATAACCGACCTGGCAAAAATGCCTCATATGCTTATTGCCGGTTCTACCGGTTCGGGTAAGAGTGTTGGTATTAATATGATTATCAATAGTTTATTATATGCCAAGCATCCGTCCGATATAAAATTTGTTATAGTCGATCCCAAAAAGATTGAGCTCTCTTTCTACAAAAAACTAAACAAACATTTTTTGGCGGTATCACCTGATCTGGATGAAGAGATTATTACAAATCCATCTAACGCATTGCTGGCTCTTAAAGCGGTTGAATACGAAATGGAAAAACGTTACGATAAATTAGCAAAAACCGGTGTGCGCAATATTGTTGACTACAATAAAAAGGTATCCAACCCTAAGACAAGACCAAAAGATACCGAAGAGATGAAACATCATAAATTACCATACATAATTATAATTATTGATGAGTTAGCCGATTTGATGATTACATCCGGAAAAGAAGTTGAAGAACCGATTGCTCGTCTGGCTCAACTTGCAAGAGCTGTAGGTGTTCATTTGATTCTTGCAACACAGCGTCCTTCTGTTAATGTTATAACCGGAGTAATTAAAGCAAACTTTAGCGCACGTATGGCTTATCAGGTTGCTACAAAAATTGATTCCCGGACAATATTAGATATGAACGGTGCAGAGCAATTATTAGGAAGCGGTGATATGCTCTTCTTACCGGGTGGAATGCCTAAACCGATAAGAATTCAAAACGCATTTATATCTACTGAAGAAGTTGAGAGAGTAACCAATTTTATTTATGCCCAGCAAGGATTTTCCAAACGTTACTTTTTACCTTCGATGTATGAAAAGAAAAAATCAGAAGCCGGTAGTTTCCTTTCCGATCTCGATCCTATGTTTGATGAAGCTGCAAGAGTTGTTGTAAGACATCAACAGGGTTCCGTTTCACTTCTTCAACGCAGACTAAAACTCGGTTATTCCAGGGCTGCAAGAATTGTTGACCAGCTTGAACAAGCCGGAATT
>JAGVBL010000352.1 GCA_020059785.1 Ignavibacteriales bacterium
AACTCAAAGAAAAACTTGGAGGAATAGATACAATTGTAAAATCTCCAACTGTTGTTAATGGAGTAAATACATTTAAAGGAAGAGTATCCGCTTCAAATATGGACGAGTTAAAATCGATGGGAGATGAATTACGTGATAAAATGAAAAGCGGAGTTGGAGTTCTTATCTCTCAAATTGACGACAAGGTTGGAATTGTAACCGTTGTTTCGGATGAGCTTATTAAGGACAAAAAACTTAGCGCGGCAAATATTGTTAAAGAAGTTGCAAAAATTGTTGGTGGAAGCGGGGGCGGAAGACCTCATCTTGCAACTGCCGGCGGTAAAGATGTTTCTAAAATTGAAGAGGCGTTGTCGCAAGTAGATACAATCGTTGCAAAAATTTAATTTACTTATCAATTGCCATTATTAAAGATATAGAGCTTACCATTTACAGGTTGGACGTCTATCTTACCCCTGTAACCATTTTTTATTAGTTGCTCTACAAGAACCCTCATAAAGAATCCATGGGTTACAACAAGAACGTTCTTATAATTATTTCCTGAAATTTCATCAAGAAAACTTTTTATTCTTAATAATGTTTCTTTTCGCTTCTCAGGTTGTGAATAATGATTTTTATGCCATGCAATTCTACCGCCCAGGTGCCAGACAAACGAAGGGAGCTTAATTTTGCTTTTTGTAAATGGCGTTACCGGAACTTCCACAATCAAATCCGAATAAATTATCTTACCGTTATAAATTTTGTTTGCGGTTACGATTGCTCTATTTATTGTACTGCAATAACAAACATCCCAATCGTTATTACTCAATTTAATTGAGTCGAGATTTACCGGAGAATTTTCATACAGATCCATTGCCCTGGAAAAATCATCTGCTGAGTAAATTCTTTTAACGGGTTTGAAATCAACCTTAAAATGCCTGATTAAGCCAATTATCATCTTCAAAGAATATTAATGTTCATTCACACTATTAAATTAAATAATAATTGGCACACTTCTTACAAGCTAAACATTCTTACTTATGTTAGTTTGTGGTTATTATTTTATTGACTTTGATTCGTGAGACAATACACGGAATGCAGCTTCAACCAATTAAAGTTTGGAATAGACAGAACGATCGGCAATAAAATAAATATTCTGGTTGTTTTTCAATATCATTTTTAATAGGTATTCGCTTTTGCAACTAACTTAAAACTAACTGCATTCTGCAAAATATTATATTCATTCCGCAGCATATATCCGCCGGCTAATAACTTTCCTTCATCATCAAAGAAACCATCGATTGTTCCTTCAAGATCTCCGAGCGAAGTTTTCTTTAGAGTAAAATTTAGTATCGCATGCTTATCCATTACAGTTCCCAGAAAATTAAATGTAAGTCCGTTCCAATTTCCGGTTCCGGATAACGACATTTTGCCATCATGATACATATACAAAATAACCGTTTGTACCTCTTGATAATTTGTTTGATACTCGCCCGAGTAATTAATCTTTTTCACGGGTTCAACCGGGCTTTCCGAGTTACAGGCGTATAAACCTGCCATTATAAATATGAGTAAAACCTTTTTCATAAATCACCAACAATAATTTTTTAATAATTGCGGACTATTATTTTGCCGCATATTTACTTTTGGTTTATTATCGTTGGAGTGAACAGAAAGTTTAGTAAAAAACGAATTGTGTGTTTTTTATTCACAAACAGTTTAATAAAATATCTTTCGATTAATTCGTTGAAATGATTTTGCTTATTGAAATATTTCGGAAAGAAAAATTATTATATTTTTAGATTAGCTCGCGATGCCTGAAACAATTCAGCGTGTGATCGTTTACCATTCCAACAGCTTGCATAAATGCATAGCATATGGTTGACCCCACGAACTTAAATCCGTTTTTCTTCAGGTCCTTACTCATTAGATCCGATTCTAATGATGTTGCCGGAATTTCTTTTAATGAATTCCAATTATTTACCTTCGGGGTATAATCAACAAATTTCCAGATATAATTATCGAATGAACCAAACTTTTTTTTAATTTCGATAAAACACTTTGCATTTTGAATTGCCGCATTAATTTTTAATCTATTTCGAATTATTCCCTCATTATCTAAAAGTAGTTTAACTTTTTTTGCATCATAGCGGGCAATTTTATCGGGATCAAAATTGTCGAATGCTTTCCGGTAATTTTCTCTTTTGCGTAGAATGGTAATCCAGCTTAAACCGGCCTGAGCACCCTCAAGTATTAGCATCTCAAATAATTTTCTATCATCATGAACAGGAACTCCCCATTCTTTATCATGATATTTAACATAAAGAGGGTCACTACCAGCCCACAAGCAACGCTGTTTCATTCTATCTCCATTTTATTTGCAAGATTAATAAGCAGAAAGTTCTTTTTAATCACCAACCACAAATCATCAATCGCTATTTAATCCAGACAGATTTAATATTCACAAATTCTTTTATTCCATAATGTGAAAGTTCCCGTCCATATCCCGAATTTTTTATTCCGCCAAATGGAAGCCGCGGGTCTGACTTGACCATTCCATTAATAAATACGCACCCCGATTCAATTTCAGTTGCCATTCTTTTTGCTTTTATAATATCCTTAGTCCATATAGAAGCTCCGAGTCCAAACGGTGAATCGTTTGCAATTCTAATAGCGTCCTCTTCATCTTTAGCTTTAATAAGCGAAGCAACCGGTCCGAATATTTCTTGATCGTATGCCGGCATTCCTTTACTTAGATTATCCAAAATTGTTGGGGCAAAATAAAATCCTCTACCCGGTAAAACTTTTCCTCCCGTCAATATTCTTGCTCCTTTAGAAACAGAATCCTTTACAAGTGAATCAAGTTCATATAGAAGGTCTTCGCGTGCAATTGGTCCAAGTTCAACAGATTCATCCATTGGATCTCCGATCTTAACCCGATTCATCGCATTAACAAATTTTTCGGTAAAGCTTTCATAAATTTTCTCCACAACAATAAATCGTTTGGATGCAATGCAGCTTTGTCCATTATTTATCAAACGTGCTTTAACAGCAATTGATGCTGTTTCATCTAAATCTGCATCATCTAAAACAATAAAAGGATCGCTGCCGCCTAATTCAAGAACAGATTTTTTTAATTCTTTACCACAAGCTTCGGCAATTTTCCTTCCGGCCGGTTCACTTCCTGTAAGAGTTGCTGCTTTAATTCTGGGATCTTTAATAATATCTTTTACCGGTTCTGAACCGATCAACAATGTTTTGAAAACATTCTTCGGGAATCCGGCATTAATAAAAATTTGTTCGATTGCAAGAGCACACATCGGAACATTTGAAGAATGTTTTAATAATCCTACATTACCCGCCATTAATGAAGGCGCGGCAAATCTGAATACTTGCCAGAACGGAAAATTCCATGGCATCACCGCAAGTATTACTCCAAGCGGATTAAATTCCACATAACTTTCTGAAGCGTCCGTATCAATTTTCTCTTTGGTCAGCATTCTATCTGCATTATCTGCAAAGTATTCGCAAACCCATGCACACTTTTCAACTTCCGCTATTGCTTGCTCAATCGGTTTTCCCATTTCTGTTGTAATTATATAAGCATACTCGTCCCGCTTATTTTTCATTACCGATGCTGCGTTTTTCATCAGACGGGATCTTTGGTTAATATCCGTCTCTTTCCATTTTAAGTATGCTTGCTGTGCATAATTAATTGAATTTTTGATCTCTTCCTTTGAGAATTCGACGTATGTTTTTTCGATTTTTCCTGTTGCGGGATTGATTGTTTGAATAGACATTTATTTTTCCAGATTGTTTTTATTCTTTGTGGTTAGTCATATAGATAATCAAATAACTTTCATTGTGAAATTAATTATTCTAAAACAAACTTTCCTTTGCAATTAATTGATTTACTGATTTGTAAAATGATAATAAAAAAGAAGGGATAAATAAATATTATGATACGTAATTACCGTTACTTCATAAGAAGCATTTTACGTGTCTGCACTTTACTATTTGTAACCAACCGATAGAAGTAATAACCGCTTGTCAGGTTATTCGCATTAAAATGGACCGAATAATAGCCGGGTGATTTTACTTCATTAACAAGCTCCACTATTTTTTCTCCGAGCATACTGAAAACAGATAAGACTACCTTGCTTTCATTTTTCAGTGTATAGGAAATTACCGTGGTCGGGTTAAACGGATTTGGAAAGTTCTGTAATAGAATATCATCTGTAATTAACAAATCATCATCTACTGAAGTTGTATTCTTCTGAATGAGCTGGAATGAATGTTCATCATAGATATTATTATCATCGGCATCCGATATTTTTAACAATACATTGCACGCCATATTAACATTAGGAATCCACTTATGTCTATTAGTAACAGCATTCAGATTACCGGCAACCTTGGACCATGTTGCACCATTGTCTGTTGAAAATGAGATATCAACTTTGTTAACACCTTTGCTTTCCCAAACTAAATAAATACTATTAGGAATTTCTATAATTTCACCCGGTGCTGGCGATACTATCTTAAGATCTTTAGATACCGCAACAGTAAATTTTGATTTGAATCCGAGTTTATCAAGATCTGATGTTGTTAAGACAATCTGGTTTTTAGACATATCTGCAAGATAGATACTTGCTGTCCAGTCCCCTTCTTTAGGATTTTTTAACTCCAGTTTACCCGAATAATCAAAGTTTGGTGAACGTAAATTATTAAACTTGGCAAAGACGCCTCCGCCGTTATCAACCGGTTCAAACATTACTTTTACTTCATCAATTCCGCTCAGGTCATCAGTTACAGAAATGTCATAATTAATTACAAGAACTTTATCGGTTGAATTCTGCGAGTCAATCGAAAAATTAAAATAACCAAGCACTGGAGATTTTGTATCAACGGTATTAACTACTTCCAGCGAAGAGTTGAATCCTTTTGCTTCCAATTCATCTTTGGTAAATGTTATACTGTTTTTTTGATTGTCTATTAGTGATACTTCTATTAACCACATTCCTGTTTTAGAATTTTTAAAATCAACCCAGCCGGTAATTTCATAAGCTTTGCTATTGATCTTGGACAACCGTTCAACTTTACTTCCTCCATTTTGCGACGGGATAAATGTTATTTTAATTTCATCCACGCCGCTCAAATTATCTGTAACCGAAATTCTATATTCAACAGATTGATTTGTGCTATTCAAATCAATTTTTGTTGGTGATATCTGGAAGTTCACCAGCTCAGGCGCAATAATGTCTTTTGTGTCTTTAACGTTAAGCACAGATGAGAAATTTTTTGCATTTAGCTCCGATGAAGAATATGTAGCCTGATTTCCGGCACCGTCTTTAATAGTAACTTTTGCATTCCACGCTCCCGTAGAAGGATTTTTCCCGAAATCAATTGTTCCGGATAAGTTAACATTCCGGCTTCCTATTTTTCTAAACGTTTCTGATTTACTACCCCCATTACCCGGCGGTGTAAATTCTACGGTTAATTCTTCTATGCCGCTTATATCATCTGTCGCTTCTACATTAAAACTTACCGTTCGTTGTTCTGATGCCAAATCAATTTCGTTAGGCGAGAATGTAAATCCCGTTAATTGTGGCGCTGTTATATCTTTTGTTTCTTTTATTTCCAAGGCTGAAGGAAATCCTTTACCATCCAAATCAACCGAGGAATAAGTAATTTGATTTCCGGTTGCATCTTTTAAAATAATGCTCACCGGCCAGATTCCAGTGTCCGGATTTTTTCCAAAATCGATTGTGCCGGATAAACTTGCTGTCTTACCCGTTAATTTTCTTAGAGTTTCGGATTTTCCGTTTCCTTTACCGGGCGAGGCAAACTCAATTGTTGCTTCATCTAATCCACTTAAATCATCACTAATATTTAGCTGATATTGTACCGAAAGAGTTTTGGAAGATAAATCCAGCTGTGTTGGCGAGAACGAAAAGCTGTTTATAGACGGCGGTGTATTATCAACAGTAACATTCTCAAATATTTCAAAGGTTGAATTG
>JAGVBL010000196.1 GCA_020059785.1 Ignavibacteriales bacterium
CAAATTCAACTTTTTCTGATTTTTTCATCTTCCTCCCGAATCAATTTAATAATCAACGAATCGGCTTTTGAAGCTATTAATTAATCCCGCTCACAAACGGGATTGAGTGCGTAATTTTTATTTTAATGATAATGATTGTTCTTCTTTAGTTATCTTGAGTCCGGGTCCCATTGTTGAAGATAGGTAAACACTCTTTACATACTGTCCCTTAGCCGAAGATGGTTTCATCTTAATAATAGTACTTAAGAATGCTCTTGTGTTATCAACTAATTGATCCACCGAGAAATTCAACTTACCTAAAGATGTATGAACGATTCCAGCCTTCTCAACCCTAAATTCAATTTTACCGGCTTTTACTTCTTTAACAGCTTTAACTACATCAGGAGTAACAGTTCCGCTTTTAGGATTAGGCATTAAGCCTTTAGGACCAAGTACTTTACCAAGTTTTCCAACTTCGCCCATAACATCAGGTGTAGAGATAATAACATCAACTTCAGCCCATCCACCTTTAATCTTTTCGATATACTCTTCAAAACCTGCATAATCAGCACCAGCTTTTAAAGCTTCTTCAGCCAGCGTTCCTTTTGCAACAACAAGCACAGTAACTTTTTTACCTGTACCATGTGGTAATGATACTGTTCCTCTTATCATCTGATCGGCATGACGCGGATCGACACCAAGGCGAATAGCACAATCGAGCGACTCAGTAAATTTAACTTTAGAATTATCTTTTAGAATTTTTACTGCATCCTCTAATGAATACTCTTTGGTTGTATCAACCTTATCTTTTATCGCTTTTATTCTTTTAGCTACTTTCATATTCAATTCCAGTGATAAATGTGTTATTAATCTATTATTCTTCTACTGTTATTCCCATACTGCGAGCTGTGCCGGCAATCATACTTATTGCTTGATCCACATCGTGTGCGTTCAAATCCGGCATTTTAATTGTTGCAATTTCTTTCAACTGTGCTTTTGTTACTTTTGCAACTTTTGTTTTATTTGGTTCGGAAGAACCTTTTTCTACCTTTGAAATTTTCTTTAGTAATACCGCTGCTGGTGGTGTTTTAGTGATAAATGTAAATGATTTATCGGAGTAAACAGTAATTACGACAGGTATTATTAATCCCTGTTTTTCAGAAGTTCTAGCATTGAATTGTTTACAGAACTCCATAATATTAACACCTTTTTGACCAAGTGCCGGTCCAACCGGTGGCGATGGATTTGCTTGCCCAGCCGGTATCTGTAATTTGATGAATCCTTCTACTTTCTTTGCCATTTTTTTACCTGATTAATTATTTCTCTAATTCAGCTTGAACGAAATCAATTTCGACAGGTGTTTTTCTGCCGAATATTGATACCATTACTTTTATTTTCATTTTTTCTTCGTTTACTTCCTGAATAACTCCGGAAAAATTATTGAACGGACCATCGATAATTTTAACAAAATCTCCCGAGCGGAAAATAGTTTCCGTTCTTTCTGTTTCGTCACTTTGCGAAATTCTACCAACAATTCTCTTTACTTCATCATGCTGAAGAGGAATCGGATTTTTTTGTGATCCAAGAAATCCCATTACCGAAGGTGTATTTAATATGAAGTCTTTTGCTTTTATATCAAGGTCAACATTCACTAAAATATAACCCGGGAAAAAATTCTTCTTTTTAGTTTTTTTCTTTCCGTCCTTTACTTCAAATACTTTTTCAGTAGGAACCAGCACTTCAAATATTCTTGCTTTAAGTTCATCATTATCCCGCAATTCACTTTCAATTAAAGTTTTCACTTTATTCTCATGACCGGAAAAAGTTCTGACTACATACCATTTTGCTTTTTCGTTTTCCAACTAAAAAATTCCCTTTAATATTTGTGTTACAGTCATGTCAATTACATAAGTAAACACAGCGAGAATTAGACAAACAACTATAACAATTGAAGTTGATTCTTTGAGTTCATCTCTTGTAGGCCAGGTAACTTTTTTCATTTCCTTGACCACATCATTTACGAAATTGATTATTTTTTCTTTCATAATTTTTGCCGTAATTTTTTTATGCACGTCAGGAGGGATTCGAACCCCCAACCTGCGGTTTTGGAGACCGCTGCTCTGCCAATTGAGCTACTGACGTATTATTTAGTTTCTTTAAATATTACGTGTTTGCGAGCAATCGGATCGTATTTTTTATATTCCACTCGGTTTGGATGATTTCTTTTATTCTTTTTTGTTGAATAACGGTATCCTGTACCGGCACTGCTTTCCAATACTATAATTTGTCTGATATTTTTTGATTTTGCCATTTTAATTATCCTACTTACTAAAATTTCATTTTCTTGAGCTGATGACCGGGATTGAACCGGTGACCTCTTCCTTACCAAGGAAGTGCTCTACCAACTGAGCTACATCAGCATTTCAGCTTTTCGATTGACTTCCGGTTGATCTCTTCTCCCGCAAAGCGGGATGCTCTACCAATCCGCCTCGACTTTTTCGAGGCGAGACCTCGTCTCTCTATTACGAGACGGGCTGAGCTACATCAGCAAATTTGTTAGAGCGGGAGACGGGACTCGAACCCGCGACCAACAGCTTGGAAGGCTGTGACTCTACCAACTGAGTTACTCCCGCATATTAAACAATAGACAAAAAACACTTTAGAGGATAAATCATCCTCCTTAATAAATCCAATATATTTCGATGGGAATAATTGACGAAGTACGAACAAAATTGGGATTTTATCTCCTTCATCAATTTCAGTATTGTGGGCGGCGAGGGATTCGAACCCCCAAAGGCGTTTGCCAACGGATTTACAGTCCGCCCCGGCTCTCCAACTCCGG
>JAGVBL010000225.1 GCA_020059785.1 Ignavibacteriales bacterium
AAATTGGCACCTTCTGCTTCACTTACATTGTAAAACCCCTCTATAATTGATATATTTCGCCGCTAAATTTTACAGTTAATTATAAAAAATTATTCATAATCCGCGGAAATCTGCTCAATCTGTGTTATCCGCGTTCTATCGGCTTAGTAAGGAAATCGCTTTTGCAATACATTCGTAACTTCTGCATAATCGCTCATATCGACCACGGTAAATCAACAATTGCCGATGGATTACTTGAGCTTACCCATACAATCTCCAAGCGCGAGGCAAAGGAGCAGCTATTAGATAGCCTCGACCTCGAACGCGAACGCGGAATTACGATTAAGTCCCACGCAATCCAGATGCGCTACATTGCAAACGATAAACAGGAATACATACTCAATCTAATAGATACACCCGGACACGTAGATTTCTCTTACGAAGTATCACGCTCACTTGCCGCTTGCGAAGGTGCAATCCTTATTGTAGATGCCGCTCAGGGCGTAGAAGCACAAACAATCTCTAATCTCTATATGGCAATCGATGCAGGTCTGGAAATTGTTCCTGTAATTAATAAAATAGATCTCCCCAGTGCAATGGTTGATGTTGTTAAACATCAGATAATTGATCTTATCGGATGCAAGGACGAAGATATAATTCTTGCAAGTGCTAAAACCCGCCAGGGTATCGATCTCATTCTTGAAGCTGTTGTGCAAAAAGTTCCTGCTCCTGTTGGTGACGAAAACGCCCCGCTTCAAGCCCTTATATTCGATTCTATCTTCGATTCTTACCGCGGCGCCGTGGCTTATGTAAGAATTATGAACGGTACAATTAAAGAAAAGGATGAAATAACATTTTTTGCAAGCGGTAAAAAACATCTTGCCGAAGAAGTCGGAATTCTTCGGATGGGAAGAATTAAATCCGGTGAATTGAAAGCCGGTAACGTCGGTTATCTTATTGCTGGTATTAAAGAACTACACGATACAAAAGTTGGAGATACCGTTACACACGTCCGTAACGGATCCGATCAACCATTACCCGGTTACAAAGAAATTAAACCAATGGTATTCAGCGGTCTATATCCAACTAATTCCGATGATTACGAAAATTTACGCGATGCCCTCGATAAATACCGGCTGAACGACTCAGCTTTAAGTTATGTTCCGGAAACTTCTGCTGCATTAGGATTCGGATTCAGATGCGGATTCCTTGGTATGCTTCATATGGAAATTGTTCAGGAACGGTTGGAACGAGAGTTCGATCAATCCATTGTTACTACTTTACCTAACGTCGAATATTGGGTTTATAAAAAGGATGATGAAAAAGTTATTGTAGATAATCCCGCAGAAATGCCCCTTCAAGGTAATATTGAAAGAGTGGAAGAACCTTATGTTAAAGCCCAGATTGTTACTCCAAGCGAGTACGTCGGGAACTTAATGCAGCTTGCAATTGAAAAAAGGGGAGTATATAAGAATACAACTTATATTGATCCGACTCGTGCCGATATTCAGTTCGAGTTTCCGCTCTCTGAAATTATTTTTGATTTTTATGATAAACTGAAATCGATCTCCCGCGGTTATGCTTCGTTCGATTATGAATATATCGGTTACCGCGAATCTGATTTGGTAAAACTTGATATAATGCTCAATGGCGAAAAGGTTGATGCTCTTTCTATTATTGTTCATGAAAAGAAAGCTTACTCGTGGGGACAAAAAGTATGTTCTAAACTAAAGGATTTAATTCCCCGGCAAATGTTCGAGATTGCTGTTCAGGCAGCAATTGGTACTAAAGTAATTTCGAGAACGAATATAAAAGCACTGCGTAAAAATGTTCTTGCTAAATGTTATGGTGGTGATATTACACGTAAAAGAAAATTATTGGAAAAGCAGAAGGAAGGTAAAAAAAGAATGAAACAGGTCGGTAATGTTGAAATTCCGCAAGAGGCATTTTTAGCTGTTTTACAAATAGAAGATTAATAGAACGCGGATGACTCGGATTATGCGGATACACGCAGATTAAAAATCCGCTTAAATCTGCTCGATCTGCGTCATCAAAGTTCCATAATATTATTTGAAAGTGGAAAGAAATAGATAAATGGATTTTTAGATTGATCGGATACACGCAGATTAAAAATCCGCTTAAAATCTGCTCGATCTGCGTCATCAAAGTTCCATAATATTATTTGAAAGTAGAAAGAAATAGATAAATGGATTTTTAGATTGATCGGATACACGCAGATTAAAAATCCGCTTAAATCTGCTCGATCTGCGTCATCAGCGTTCTATCATATTGTTGGATTGGAGTTTTTTTTATTTACATAAATTCTTATGACAGCAGAGATTGAAAAAATACTTTATCATGATATTACGGATAAGATTATTCACGCTTTCTATGCAGTTTATAACACTCTTGGTTACGGCTTTCTTGAAAAGGTTTATGAAAGAGCAATGTGTATCGAACTTAAGAGAATGGATCTGATAGCTGAAGCACAAAAAAATATAAAAGTGAATTATACCGGTTACGAAGTGGGAGACTATTTCGCCGATATTATTGTAAATAATAAAGTAATAGTAGAATTAAAAGCTGCAGAATCAATTTGTGAAGAACATGAAGCACAATTAATAAATTATCTAAAAGCAACCAATTTAGAAGTAGGTCTTTTATTGAATTTTGGCAAGAAACCTGAATTCAAAAGAAAAATATTTATGAATCAAAATAAAAATCCGCGGGTATCTGCCTGATCGGCGTTATCCGCGTTCTATTGATTAAGGGGACTTTTTATGTCAGACAATACTGAAAAAAAAGAAAAAACTTTGAAAGCAATGAGAACACCGTTAAGACGGTTTTTAGATTTTCTAAAAAATTTATTCTTTGCTGCAATAGCCGCATTGTTAATCAAAACTTTTCTTATAGAAACATCACGCGTTCCAACCGGCTCAATGGAAAGCACAATCCTTGTCGGCGATTTTCTCTTTGTAAATAAATTTATTTAC
>JAGVBL010000262.1 GCA_020059785.1 Ignavibacteriales bacterium
CTACCGTTAAAACTGGAAGAGAAAAAATTAGTTCAGCTCGGTAAAGCGAAATTTGTAAAAGAAAATTGTATTGTAGAAACCGAGAAGACCGATTGCGGTGCTTGCTCGGAACACTGTCCCACTAAAGCCGTTCATATGATTCCTTATCAGGGTAAATTAGTAATTCCTGAAGTAAGGGAAGAATATTGTATCGGGTGCGGTGCATGTGAATATGCTTGCCCTACCAAACCGTATAAGTCGATTTATATTGAAGGGAATACAGTTCACCAGTTAGCTAAATTAAATCTTGAGAATATAGCACCTCAAAAAGAAGTAAACTATAAGGAAGATTTTCCGTTCTAGAAATAATAATTCTAATAGAACGCAGACTTACCATAGCAAATTTTAATCATAATAAAAATCCGCGTTCTATTTAGTGATCCTACTTCATTATTTCGTTAAGTGTTTTTTCATCAACAGTAAGTAAACCGCTGGGGAGTAATCTTGGAGTTAAAATTTTCCAGTTGTTGTTTTTACTAAAGATTTCCTTAAACATTGGCAATGCTTCACTAATATTTCCTTTATTAGCTAATGCAACAGCAGTCCAGTATTTCATTTCCAGATTTTCGGGGAACATTTTCATTGCAGAAGAATATTCCGCCATAGCTTTATCCATATCATTTTTTTCAACTGCAAGATCACCGTTATTCATATGTTCGTAAGCGCGGTGAACAGTTAACAATCTCCTAAGTTCAACGAGTGGCTCGGAATGATCATCAACTCTAAGATCAACGAGGCGGTCCTCCCAGATATTTCCAGTAGATTTACCACGGACAACAAGTAAAGCAGCCGATTGCTTCCCTCTGATATCGCCACCGGATTTTTCAGCTGCTTCCAAGGCTGCAAGCATTCTTTCTGCTAACGGTCCCTTAGAGTTCTTAAAAGACTCTGCCATTGCCGGCCAGACTTTTTCATTTAGCATTAGATTTGCCTGGACAGAAAAATTTTCTCCTACAATATTTCCGGCCGGTTGAATACATTTTGCACCTGTAAACGATGCAGCTCTTCCTTTTGAATCAAGTACAGCTAATTGCCTGAAATCACGTCCTTCATCACTTTTTATTAATTCATCAACAACTTCCTGTGGGCTTTTACCTTGTTTCAATAATGCTAAACCTCGCGGACCAAACGAAGCATTTACAAATGATTGCGTTGCAATTACACCAACACCGGCTTCACCCCAGCTTACAATTGTTCCTACTGAAAACCAATGCGATTGTACTGCAACACCCATATCACCTGTTTGCGGATCGAATGCAACAATTGAATAGGTATGAGCGAATGGCTCGTTTCTTAAATATGTTTGTGCAAATACCGGTAAAGTAAATAGAATTATCATTAACAAAATTTTTGCTCTCATAATTGCTCCGTTTGTTTTTTACAAATTAACTCTTATCAATTTCTTTAACAATACTTATTACAAAACTCATTTTTATAACCGGACAGGGGTTTATTTGCTAATGAATTAAAACGGACTTATTTTCGACCCCAATAAATATTAATTAGAATGTAACGGAGATAAAATGAAAGCAGTAAAAATATTATTACTAACGGTATTTCTCTTTTCATCGATTAGTGCTCAAAAGAAACAGAGCACAGTAATATTAAAGACGGTTGACGATTCAATCAGTTACAGCATTGGTCAAAACATCGGAACCAATCTTAAAGAACCTTATATGAAAATAAATTTTGATATTCTTGTTCAAGGGATGAGAGATGCAATAAGCGGTGCTGCTAAATTGTTAACTGAAGAACAGATGCAGAATGTTATGATGGCTTTTAATCAACGAGTGATGGAAAAAAGAGAAGCCGAAGCTCAGATTCAAAGCGCCAAAGCAAAAGAGAAGGGGAAACAATTTCTTGATGAAAATTCCAAAAAAGAAGGTGTGGTTGTTTTACCAAGCGGACTTCAATACAAAGTACTTGTAAAAGGGGATGGACCTTCACCTAAACCTGAAGACAAAGTAAGTGTTCATTATACGGGAACTTTAATAGACGGGACCAAATTCGATAGTTCATATGACCGGAATGAACCGGCAGTATTTGGCGTTACCCAGGCTATAAAAGGATGGACCGAAGCGCTTCAATTGATGCATGTTGGTGATAAGTGGCAGCTCTTTATTCCATCCGACTTAGCTTACGGTGATACCGGTGCCGGTGGCGTTATTGGGCCGGGCGAGGTATTAATTTTTGAAGTTGAGTTACTAAGTATTATTAAATAAGATGAGTTCAGATTAGTAAGCTATACCAACCTGTTGCTAATCAACAGGTTGGCAGCTTTTGTTTTATAAGTTTGTTTCTTCGGTTGAATTTTCAGTAGCTTCTTTCATCGGTTCTTCAACAACTTTGTCTTCTTCGATTATTTTTTCTTCAACAATATTCTGTTCAACAAATTCTTTTACCGGTTCCAATTCGTAAGAATCGCTCTTAACCTTTATAACAACTTTTTTAACCGGAGTAGAAAGATTGAGGGCAATACAAGGCATGTGTACATCGGTCGGGAAGAAGATTGCAAAGTAACCGGCTTCTGCAACAAGATAATTTCCTTCTCCTTTTAAGTAAAGCGCATCTTTATCAGAGTTATATTCATGGGTAACAATCATTTTATTCTTATGAGAATAACCCATCTTTTCTTTACCGTTTACAATGAATTGAATATCGATATACTTTTTATGAGCTTCCCACTTTCCGGAAGACATCGGTTTAGTATCA
>JAGVBL010000363.1 GCA_020059785.1 Ignavibacteriales bacterium
GGAATGGAAATTAAATGTAAGGCGCTTATAGTTTGTTCGGGTACTTTTCTCAATGGTCTTATGCATACCGGTTTGAATGCAACCAGAGGGGGTCGTTTTGGCGAAAAACCATCAACCGGATTAACAGAATCCTTGATTAAAATGGGGTTTGAATCCGGAAGATTAAAAACCGGTACACCACCACGTTTGCACAAGGATTCAATCAACTGGAATATTTTAGAAGAACAGCCGGGGGATAATCCTCCTTTGCCATTTTCCCGAAGAACTCCCAAAGATCAATTTCCCTACCAAAGACAGTTAAGCTGTTACATTACTTATACAGATAAAAAAGTACATGGAATTCTTGAAAAGGGTTTCGACAGATCACCCATGTATACTGGATTAATATCAGGAGTGGGTCCCAGATATTGTCCATCCATAGAGGATAAGGTAAAAAGATTCAATGATAAGGAACGCCATCAATTGTTTCTTGAGCCGGAGGGGTTAGATTCAGACCTCATTTACTTAAATGGATTTGCCACATCTCTGCCAGAAGAAATTCAACTTGAAGCACTTAAAAATATTAGGGGGTTAGAAGAAGTTAAAATGGTAAGGCCCGGTTATGCGGTTGAATATGATTATTTTCCGCCTTATCAGGTTGATTTAACACTAGAAACTAAATTGGTAGAAGGACTTTATCTTGCCGGACAAGTCAACGGAACCTCTGGATATGAAGAAGCTGCTGGACAGGGAATTGTTGCCGGTATAAATGCTGCCCTGAAAATTCAGAAAAGGGGAGAGTTCGTTCTAAAAAGAAGTGAAGCTTACATAGGTGTATTAATTGATGATTTAGTTGGAAAATCTACCAGTGAACCATATAGAATGTTTACTTCGCGAGCTGAACATCGATTGGTATTAAGACAGGATAATGCAGATAGAAGATTGATGAAATATGGTGTGGAGTTTGGTTTGATTTCTGAAGAAATGTACAACGAACTTAAGCGAAGAGAAGCATTAATTACAAAGACTAAAGAATTTCTTAGCACAGCAAAAATTACTCCACAAGAAATCAATCCATATTTAGCATCTATAGAAACCAGTCCAATAGATAATAGTGAAACAATTGAAAAGGTTCTTAAGCGTCCCGAGGTTTCTCTTAAGGAGCTTTTGGAAATCATTCAAAATGGAAATGATGATGTTTCGGCGATATTGAACGATAAACTTGTTATTGAGCAAGCCGAGATTGAAATTAAGTATAGCGGATACATTCAGCGCCAGACAGATTTGATAGAGAAAATGAATAGATTGGAAGAGATGTTAATACCGCTTAATTTCAATTATTCTAATTTAAAGTCAATTTCTACTGAAGGACGAGAAAAACTTTCCAAAGTAAGACCTCGTTCAATAGCTCAGGCATCCAGAATCTCGGGTGTAACGCCTTCAGATATTTCTGTTTTATTAGTATATTTGAAAAGCTAATTTTTAGAGGGTTTGTTGGATCTTCAAGAGCAGTATTTACGCGAGCTGAAGATGCTCTTCTGGGAAAATAGTCTTAATCCCGATGAATATCAGCTGGAAAGACTTGCAAATTTTGCAATTCTTGTCACTCAAAAGAACTCGAAAGTTAATCTAATATCTCGCAGAGATATTCCAAAGATTATTGAAAACCACGTTTTTATTTCTGCATTAGTATCTGAGTATATTCCCGCCAAAGCAATGCGATTTTTAGATATTGGAACAGGAGGTGGTTTTCCTGGAATACCACTTGCAATTACCCGGCCAATGCTTAAAGGAGTGCTTGTTGATTCTACTTCTAAGAAGATAGAAGCAGTAAAAGACTTTATTAGCAAGCTTAAGTTAAATAATATTGTGGCAGAAAATTTTAGAGTGGAGAGTGACGAATTCATTCAGAAATATTCTAATTCCTTCGATGTTGTAATTAGCAGAGCAACAGTACCTTTAATAATACTCTTTCGTTATGCACTTCCATTAATTAAGGAGAGGGGATTTATACTTTCGATGAAGGGCGGAGACATTAGCGATGAGTTTAAGACCGCCGAGCTTAAGTATAAAGCAAACCTAAAAAAATCAACAGTGTTTGAACTTGCTTACAAGCCCAATAATGTTAGAAATGAAAAAGCGAAAAAGCTGATATTGATGGAGATAGTAAAGTAGTTTACTCTATAGAATTCATTTCTATTAAAATTCCCCAAATGTACTTAATTCTAAACTCTTATCAAGTATTTAACTGTTCAAATAATTATTTTGTAAAAGCAATTATTGAAAAAATGTGAAAACACAAAAATTTCTGCAATATCCGCCGCAAAGGGATATTGTTTTTATACTGGGGGCCGGAGCTTCTAGACCCGATGGTGTTCCTCTGCAAAGAGATACACTACCAATGATAATTGCTCAAAATATTCCCGAGATTCAAAATTCCGAAATCGGAAAAATAGTAATTGACTTCATTAAGGATAATTTTGAATTTAATGCCAGTACACATCAGTATCCACAGCTTGAGGCAGTATTTGGATTTCTAGATTATTTCATTCAGCAAAACGAAAGTCTTAATGTTAAATATCCTAATCAACAACTACGGGAAATTAGAGAGTATTTAATTAAGCTGATTCACTATGTTGTAAATCTACAGACCGATAAAACGAGTCATTATTACCAGATCTTCTGGAATTTAATCATCCAAAAAAATCCGAATACATCTATTATTACACTTAATTATGACACTTTATTAGAACAAGCATTCGATCATCTCTTTAAAAAAGTCGGTTATATTGATTATTGTATTCCCTTAATGAATTACGAAAAACTTCCTCAGCTAAATCAATACAACTTCTGGGTTAATCCAAGAGAACCGGTTTTAGTTGAAGAAGATGAAAACCCAATTCCTTTTAAGATTCTTAAGTTGCACGGCAGCTTGAATTGGAAATACTGTAATTGTTGTAATCAAACATTGCTGACACCATGGGATCGGAACATCGATCTTAATAAAGGAAAGTTCCTTGGTTATACATATCCGGAGAAACTGGAGTATGAATACAGTTGCCCAATTGATGGAACTGAATTCCAGACCCTGATTATGCCGCCGAGCTATCTGAAGTTTTTAAACCACCCTGTAATTTCTCAACTAATGACCGAGTCTTCCCGGGAGATTAGAAATGCAAAAAAAATTGTATTTGTAGGATACTCGCTTTCAAATGCGGATATACATGTAAAGGCATTATTAAAAAAACAGATCACGCCCGATAAAGAACTAATTGTTATCAATCCAAAGAAGAAAGAATCTTTAGAGCTCAATTATAAATCACTCAGTAGAAATGCGAAATTTATAGACAGAAGCTTCGAAGATTTTGTTCAAAGCCAAGAATTAACCGATCTAATTTTTTCATAAATTTTAGTTGATTACTTGTTGCGAGTCCTCTATTTTTATACTACTGCAAATTGATAGTGGAATTATTTAGAATGCTTTCGAAATTGGCAACTCTGATACTTGGTATTCTTTCGGAACACGAACGCAATCCATATGAAATAACCAAGATGCTCGAATATTTACAAACGAAGAAGTGGCTTCCATTGGCCGACTCGACCGTTTATGCGACTATTAACAATCTTAAAAAGAGGGGATTGATAAACGGGAGAATAGAGAAAACCGGAAATTTACCTGAGAAGACTATTTATAATATAACCCCGGAGGGTGAATTTGAACTTCAGGAATCGATAACAGGATTTTTATCGGAAGATAACTACCAGACAACCAATTTTGATATTGGAATTTTGCTAATGCACAATTTGAGCAAGAATGAAATATTGATTAAGCTTAAGAAAAAGCTGGAGCGTCTTGAAGCCAATGCCTTCGATATTAGAAAACAGGTATTTGCTTTCGAAAGAGACGCCGGCAAAATTGCGTTTACCAGTCTTGCAATGTTAAAGCACCGCTTACATGTAAGTGAAGCCGAAATAAAAACTATCAAAGAGCTCATTAAAGAACTTAATATTCGAATGGAAGTTTCCGAACTATCGCCTTTTGATATGAGGATGGTTGGCGGATAATTAATTAGACAATTCTATTTATTTAAGCAAACCCGTTGTGTGAATTAAGCGAGCGCATATTTAATATGATTAACGGGCTTGTTGTTAAAAAATTTATTAATGAACTGTAAAATAGTCAGAGCCGAAAGCTTAGAAAGAATGCGAGTTCTAAAACCATCAAAAGATTTAGCATAATTTCTACGTATCATAAATTGATCGCAAAGTTGAGAGAATAAAGTTTCAATTCTTTTTCTTGCTTTACGAAGGAGAAAAGGTTGTTTTTTATAACCATGTTGATTGTTTTGCATTGGAGTATTGAGTTTAATGTTAGCGTAAGAGAAAAGATATATCTGAACTTTCTCTGATAGATAAGCCCCGTCACCAGGCAAGTAAGCATCGCTGATTTGTCCTTTTACATCTTGAAGATAGTGAATATCATGAACGGAAGCTTTTGTTAAGTTGAAAAGGAGTAGAAAATACCATTGGCAGAACAAATACCATGAAGCTTGTGGCCATAATAGAAGCTGTTTTGTGCAGAACAAAATTCTTTATCAGGAGATGTTTCGAAGTTTTCTTTACATACTTTGGAGCAAGTAGAACGTGAAAGTTTGCAGACTTCTACCGGCTTGGAATCAACTATGTTTTCTTGATTTATGAGTTTGTTTGCCATTTTATCTCTTACAGATTCTATTTTATGCAACAACTTTCTTCTTCTAAGATTATATTGGCTGCGGTCTATTAAGTTTGGAAAATCATCTCGGTATTCAGTTTTTAGTTTTCCAAACAGATAATTTTCACTATCAATCGATAAACATTCACTTGCAAGGCTTAAAGCAATAATTTCAATATCGGAAAACTTTGGAATAACACCTGGTTTTATGAAATTGCCTTGATTATCAATATCTGTTTTTAGTATTCCCAAAATAATTTTGTGAAATTTATCAAAAGTGTTTTTTATATTGTGCATAAACGGCCTCGTGAAAACTTGTCCGCTGCTTTTTGGCGGAGTTGTTGGTGTTTGTTCGTTACTTCCTAACACTTTTCCTGCCGTTTTCGTTTAAATTATTTTTCCTAATTCACACAACTGATTAATAAAAAATATTCGCCAAGAACTTTCAGGAAGACGTTCATCACTATTGCGCGTAAGAATGGAATGGATGAATCGGTTGTCAAAGAATTGGTTGGTCATGCACATACATCAACTACGGATAGATTTTATAATTTAATAGATCACGAACAGATGCAGGAGGAGCTTGCTAAGTATTTAAAGGTAGATGACTTGCCATACGACAAAGTCAAAGAACGAATTGAACTGATGGTTGGAAGGATTGATAAGAAAAAATTGATCAGGCACTGAAGTAACTTTGAAGTACATTTTTATGTAAACTGGTCTGAAATGGATGAAAAAGATGATTGAAGAGAAAAAAGAAACCCCGATTTCTTGCGATTTCGGGGTCATTTGTGCACTCAGCCGGATTCGAACCGGCGACCTGCTGATTAAGAGTCAGATGCTCTACCAGCTGAGCTATGAGTGCGTTGCAAAAATAAGGAAAATTGAGAACCCTACAAAACCTGGCATTTATTAACTAAAAAATAATTTCACAAAGGTTCTGCTTTTCGAATAAGATTTGCTAATTTTATACCGTAATAGTTAAAACACTTCCTCTTCTTTTAATCAAAAATATTTGGAAAGAAACTTAATGATAGAGAACCTTAAAGATCCGGCCATAATATTCTTTATCATCGGATTGCTTGCTGGAATAGTGAAATCTGATTTAAAACTACCCGAAGCTATTTATGAAATAATAAGTATCTACCTTTTACTATCAATTGGATTAAAAGGCGGAGTGCAATTAGCTGAGTCTAATCTTTCTTCTCTAATTATTCCAGCAATAGGGGCAATTTCTATCGGATTGATAATTCCAGTACTCGCTTACTTGATTTTAAGGAGAGTCGGAAAATTTAGCCGTGCTGATTCAGCTGCAATTGCAGCACATTATGGTTCTGTTAGTGCTGTAACTTTTGCAGTGGTATTAATTTATTTGGATAGAATCGGCGTTAAGTACGAAGAATTTACAACTGTGCTGCTTGTATTGCTTGAAATTCCCGCAATTGCAATCGGAATTTTTATTGCACGCTTAAGAGCAAGCAATACCAGGGTATCTTATGGTAAACTTGCTCACGAAGTTCTGTTCGGAAAAAGTATTTATCTATTATTAACTGGATTAATTGCTGGATATATACTTGGACCAGAGGGCGTAAAACCTGTTAAGATTGTATTCTTCGATCCATTTAAAGGTGCATTAACATTTTTTCTACTCGAAATGGGACTTGTAGCATCAAGAAGATTATCCGATTTGAAAAGTGCCGGTTCATTTCTAATAATGTTCGGAATAATAATGCCATTAATTTCCGGAACACTCGGAACAGTTATCGGTTATTACGCGGGACTATCAATAGGCGGAACTGCTGTTCTTGCAACATTAGCCGGAAGCGCCTCTTACATAGCAGCACCGGCAGCAATGCGTATTGCCGTTCCGGAAGCTAATCCAACTTACTATTTGACCGCATCGCTTGTAATTACTTTTCCATTTAACCTAATAGTTGGAATTCCGGTTTATCACTGGATGTCTGTAATGATTCATTGAGGAAATATTATGCAAAAGAAATTAGTTACTATTATAACCGAATCAATTTTAGAACAAATGATTGTTAAGGATCTCAAAAATCTTGGCGCCAAAGGTTATACAATTGTTGAAGCAAGAGGAAGCGGCGCACACGGTACAAGAAGTGCCGACTGGGGACAAAACCAGAATATTCAGATTGAGGTAATCTGCAACGATTTAACTGCTCAACAAATAATAGAACACTGTCAGAAAAATTATTATTCAAATTACGCAATGGTAATTTTCACAACAGATATTCAAGTATTGCGCTCGGACAAATTTTAATTGGAGATAAAATGAAAGAGTTAAATACAAATCAAAGGTTACTTCTGGTTTCTGCAATTATTACAATAACAGGAATAATATTATCCGGACCGATAGGAATATTAATAACACAGATTAAACCTCAACCCGCCTGGCAAGGAGAATTTATTTTTGTTGCTAATTACCACTATGTTCAAACATTACCATATGTTTTTGGTTTTATATTGCTATTTGGATTCACACTTTTCATTTCAACATCTTTCCGTTTAGCATCAAGTGGTCAGCAGAAAGTATTCCGGATTGCAGCAAATATTTTTGCCAGTGCATATGTTGTTATGGTTGGACTAAATTATGCAATCCAGATAGCATTGGTACCGGCACTTACCTTTAAACAACCCTCCTGGGCAGCATTTCTTACAATGGCCAATCCCCACTCTCTTGGCTGGATTTTAGAAATGTTTGGTTATGGATTCTTAGGAGTTGCAACAATATTAATTGCACCTGTGTTTCGAAAAGGAATAAGAATGAAAACGATTAGATATTTACTTGTTGCAAACGGTGTTATTAGTATTCTTGGAGCAGCTGCAACTACTTTGGGTACAAACTGGTTAATGGAATTGCCCGGAATTGTAAGCGTTGTTTTACGGAATTTATTAATTCTTACTATAATGATCTTGGTAATTATAGATATTTACAAAACAAAAATTGCAGAATAATAAAATAGAATTGGGAATTTATTTCTCAATTCCCAATTCTAAATTCTCAATTGCAGTTTAATACCCCGCTGCCTGTCCGTCTTTTCTGGATTCTGATGCACCATAATAAACTTTATTAACCGCATCGAACAAAATTGCCTGGTAACCGCCGTAGTTACCAACATCGTACCGTACTTTATGACCCATCTTAATTAACTCACGTATAACTTCGTAATCAAAAGCAGATTCAAGACAAACTTCACCTCCATCAGTCATTTTTTCTCCAGTCGGTTCGGATGATCCTTCGTGAAGAATTCTTGGTGCATCGCCGGCTTCCTGAATATTCATTCCGAAATCAATAATATTCATTATTATCTGAACATGTCCTTGCGGTTGAGTAGCACCGCCCATAACACCAAAACTTAGAAACGGTTTTCCATCTTTTGTAACAAATGCCGGAATGATTGTATGAAACGGTCTTTTGTGAGGTTCATAAGTATTGAAATGTCCCTCTTCAAGCATAAACATTTCCCCGCGATCCTGAAGGACAAAGCCAAGTTTATATGGAGTCATTCCGCTTCCCATTCCTCGGTAATTACTTTGAATAAGGGAGATCATATTGCCTTCTTCATCAGCAACAGTTAAATAAATTGTATCGCCCTCTTTAAGTGCCGGGTTTCCTACATCGTATGTTCTGGCTGAACGATTATCATTTATAAGTTTTCTTCTCTGCTCCGCATATTCTTTTGAGATTAATTCCTTAACAGGAATTTTGTTGAATTGCGGATCAGCATAAAATTTTGCGCGGTCTTCAAAAGCAAGTTTCTTTGCTTCAACAAAATAATGAATGTGTTCTTTAGAGCCGAACCCGAATTCTTTAACAGGATATTTTTCTAGAATGTTCAGCATTTGTAAAGCTGCTATTCCCTGTCCGTTCGGAGGTAATTCCCAAACATCATAACCGCGGTAATTTGTAGATACCGGTTCAACCCATTCGGATGTATGATCAGCCAAATCTTTATATGATAAAAATCCGCCGACCTCTTTCATGTAAGCATCAATAGCTTTTGCAACTTCACCTTTGTAAAAATAGTCTCTTCCTTCTTTTGCAATTTTTTCATAGGTGTTTGCTAAATATGTATTGGTCCACATTTCACCTTTCTCCGGACCTTTTCCATTCTTCATAAAGATTTCTTCGAAGCCGGGAAACCGTTTTAATGATTGTGCATTCCTCTGCCAGTAATAAGCAATTAGTTCCGAAACGGGAAAACCTTCGCGCGCATATTTAATTGCCGGAGCTAAAATTTCCGTCATTGGCAGTTTACCAAACTTTTTATGCAGTTCGAACCAGCCGTCGACTGCACCGGGTACGCTAACCGGAAGCGGGCCTAAAGGTGGAATTCTTTTTATGTTATTCTTTTTAAAGTAATCCAGAGTTAGAGAATAAGGTGACCGTCCGCTTGCATTAAGACCGAATAATTTTTTATCCTTAGCACTCCAGACAATTGCAAAGAGATCGCCGCCAATTCCGCTGCCGGTAGGCTCCATTAATCCAAGACAAGCATTGGCTGCAATAGCAGCATCAATTGCGCTGCCGCCTTTCTTTAGTATGTCCAGCGCTACTTGTGTTGCAAGGGGCTGGCTTGTAGCTGCCATTCCATTTTTTGCAATTACTTCGGAACGTGTTGCAAACTTCTTTCCGGTTATTCTATCCTGTGCAAAGTTAATTGTGCAAATTGCTAGGATTATTAATAGAGTTATTTTTTTCATGTAAATACCTGTTAAATTTAATTGTAAATTAACTTATTGATTGGAAAAGCTAAAGTATTTTTGTAAAAAAATTATGAACAAAAAAATTAATATCAACTTACAAATAACCAGGAGGTAATATGTTATTCTTAATTGCCATAATTGTTGCGGTAGTTTCTTTCTTTGCTTATAAGAGTATGAGAAAATACGGAAAGTATCAGGAAGCAAGATTTTCTTTAGTTGGAATTGGTATTGGAGCCATTGTAGCATTGCTTCAATTGTTCACTGTCGTTCCGGCCGGAACTGTTGGTGTTGTCGATTTTCTAGGAATGGTTAGCGACAACACATTAAAAGCCGGCATAAACATGGTTAATCCAATGGCTCGTGTAATTAATTTTAGTATTAAAACCCAGGAGTTGAAGGAAATGATGAATGTTCCTTCAAAGGAAGGTCTTAGTGTTCAACTGGAAATTAGTCTTCTCTACTCTCTCGATCCTGATAACGCTTCAAAGATTTACAAAACTGTGGGAGAGAATTACGGAGAAATAATTTTAATACCTCAATTTAGATCTGTTGTGCGGGGCATAACCGCCAAGTACGAAGCAAAAGCACTTTATACTGCCTCGCGCGAAATACTAGCACATGAAATACAAAGTGAACTTGAAAGACTTGTTGGTCCCCGTGGTATTACCGTCGAATCTGCACCGATGAGACAAATTATTTTACCCGGTGGTCTAACTGCATCAATAGAGGAAAAACTGAAAGCTGAACAGGAAAGTCAGCGAATGGAATTTATTTTAAAACGAGAAGAACAGGAAGCGGATAGAAAACGAATTGAAGCAAAAGGTATTGCGGACTTTCAGGATATAGTTGCACGCGGAATCAGTCAGCAGCTTTTACAGTGGAAAGGAATTGAAGCAACCGAGAAGCTTGCCAATTCACCCAACTCTAAAGTAGTTATTATTGGTGCCGGTAAAGATGGTTTACCGATAATATTGGGTAATCAATAGCAATTTTTTTATGCGAAAAGTCCGCTTTTATTACGAGGCGGACTTTTTCACTTTAAACAGACAAAATCATTTTGTTATATTTGCCACGTGAAAAGAGTATTTCAAATATCGTTTGCTATTATATACCTGTTCCTAACAACCGGATTTACAATTACAATTCACTATTGCGGAGGAATGGTAAGCGATGTAAGTGTTGTTAGAACTTATGGCGATCAAGATCCTTGCGGTTGCGATAATTCATGCGGCGATTCCTGCTGTAAAGATGAAGTGCGCTCAATTAAAGTTGCCGATTCTCACAAATCTGAAGTTAAGTTTAACCAGAATTCTTTTGAATTGATTCTCGCAATTTTAGGTCCGGATTTTTTTGCATTTGATATAAATTCATCACAAGGTCAAGAATCTATTAATTTCTATACAGACACAAGTCCTCCCCATTTATATCTTTATAACTGCACATTTCTAATCTAGAATTTTCCTCCGATCAACTTTTCTAATCAAAGGGTGTGGTGTAATCTATCGGCTCCCTGTAAACTAATTTATTAAGGAGAAAAATCATGAAAAAAATCTTTTTATTATCACTTATAATATTAATTGCTGCTGTTACTTTAATTGCACAGGACTCAAAGGTAATCGAAACAGAATTCAAAGTGTTCGGTAACTGCGGTATGTGTAAAACCAGAATAGAAAAAGCTGTGAAGATAAAGGAAGTTAAATATGCTAAATGGAATAAAGACACAAAAATGTTAAAGATAGCATTCGAATCTACAATTGATGTTGACTCATTACAGAAAAGAGTTGCAGAAGTTGGACACGATACAGAAAAATTCAAGGCGAATGATGAAGTATATGCAGCTTTACCAAAATGCTGTTTATACCGCGATAATCCTAAAACTCATTAATTATTACTAACTGAAGAAAAAAATGAACCGTAAAATATTTTTATTACTTATAACACTTTTATCCGCTCGTATTTATGCACAGGATTTGATTTCAGGTTCAGTAAAAGAAAAAGACGAAAAAGGAAATCTTAAACCCCTGATTGGCGCAAACATAATCTGGCAAGGTACATCAAAAGGAACTACTACTGATAATAATGGAGTGTTTGAAATATCGGCCACCGGTGAATCGAACACCTTGATTATTAGTTTTATAGGTTATAAAACTGAAAAGATTGTTATTACAAGTCAGCGTAAAATTGAAGTTGTTCTTGAATCTGAATCCAGAGAATTATCCGATGTAGAAGTTGTTGGACATCAAAACAGTTCATTCCAGGATTATAAGGGAATTGAAAACACAACGATAATTACAAAGAAGGAACTTCAAAAAGCCGCATGCTGCACTCTTGCCGAGAGCTTCGAAACAAATCCTTCAATTGATGTTTCGTTCACCGATGCAATTACCGGCGCAAGACAAATTGAAATGCTGGGACTTGCGGGTATTTATTCTCAGACTTCAATGGAAGCACTTCCTTATATACGCGGTTTGATGTCTAACGCCGGACTCTTTTTTGTACCCGGTACATGGATTCATGCTATAAATGTATCGAAAGGGATTGGTTCCGTTTCAAACGGATTTGAATCAATTACCGGACAAATTGATATCGACATGCAGAAACCTTTCAATAATGAAGAAGATAAACCGGGTTTTGTAAATATTTACGGCGATAATGAAGAGCGGTTCGAAGGAAATTTTAATTACAGGTACAAAGTGAACGATAATTTATCTTCTGTAACTCTTCTGCATGCAAGTTCACGCCAGCATAGAAAGGATATTAATTCGGATGCTTTTATGGATATGCCTACTTTCAACACATTTAATATTATGCAGAGGTGGCAATACCTTTCTTTCAAAGGATGGGAAAGCCAGTTCGGTTTCCAAATTGTTAACGATAAAAAGGAGGGTGGTACAACTAATTTAGAATCCGGAATAAGCCCCGTTTATAAATTCGGTTCAACGAATAAATTCTTTAACCTATATGGAAAAACGGGATATGTGTTTCCCGATGAGGAAGGAAAAAGTTTCGGCTTACAATGGTCCTATAATAATTATAATAATTCATCACACTTTGGGAATAAATTCTATAGCGGTTACGAAAAAAACCTTTACCTCAATTTCATTTTCCAAACACATTTCTGGAACGAAGCACACTTGTTCCGTGGCGGCGTTAGTTTTGTTTACGACGACTTCCGGGAGTCCTTCAACGCAATAAACTACAACAGGATAGAAAGAATACCCGGCGCCTTCGTTGAATACACTTACAAACCGGACGCCGAGTTATCGGTAGTAGCCGGATTCCGTGCAGACAACCACAATCAGTTTGGAACCTTCTTCACACCAAGAATTCATATCCGTTACAGTCCAAGCGAGGATTGGGTTTTAAGATTGGCCGCCGGAAGAGGTTATAGAACTTCAAATATTTTTGTTGAATACTCGTCAAGCTTTGCGAGCTCGCGCTCTGTTAATATTATCCGTTCTAATAATTTTGGATACGGTCTGAATATGGAATCGGCATGGAATTATGGATTAAACGTTACTTATTATTTCTTGTATGATTACCGCGATGCAACATTATCGTTCGATATTTACCGGACTAATTTCGATAGAGTGACTATTGCCGATATAGATTCCGATCCGCGTAAAGTTATTTTCTCTTCTGTTAATAATGGTGCACACTCAACAAGTTTTCAGGCAGAACTTAATATAGAGCCGGTTCAATTTCTTACCACAAGAATAGCATATAGATTTATTGATGCACAGCAATTAATAAACGGATTGTGGAAAGAAAAACCGTTTTCAGCAAAACACCGGGCACTGTTTAATTTAGCTTTTTCAAGCCAAAAAGAATCTATAGACGATCCTCAGATGCTTTACGATTTAACAGTTCAATGGTTTGGCTCAAAGAGAATTCCTTCAACAGAAACTAATCCGGTTGGTCTTAGAGCAAAATCGAATTCACCTTCTTTCTTTCTGGTAAATGCACAGTTTACACGTTCATTTTCCGGTTTGTTCGATTTATATATTGGTATTGAAAACTTATTCGATTTCCGTCAAACCGATCCAATAATTGATCCGGGCGATCCCAACGGTCAGTTCTTTGATGCATCATTAATCTGGGGACCAATTAGCGGAAGAATGGTATATGCCGGATTGAGATATAGAATTTAGTATTCTAAAAATGTTGAATGATTTGTTCAGAATATTGATGCTGGATACTCGACATAATTTGAGTATCCGGCATCAAAAGTTTTATTTTTGTAAAAGTGATTTGAGCAATAATCCAGTATCAAGCATCCAGCAACAAGAATTGAGGTTTAATTGGCATCGCCTTCCAAAATAAAACTACACAAGCAAGAGCATCTGGAAATTATTTGGCACAACGGTAAGACTCATAAATTTCCTCTTACATTTTTAAGAGATGAATCACCAGATGCGGGCAATAAAGGGGAAACTATTTTATGGAAACACTATGCTCCGCCACCAAAAGAAAAAGTAAAACCCGAAGGTTATGAAATCGAGAAAATAGATCTTGTCGGAAATTATGCTATCCAGATTACATGGAAAGATGGTTACAACTATGGAATTTATTCGTGGGATTTATTGCTTAGATTAGGAGAGTATTTAAGCGTAAGAGAAAATTTACATCAGGATTTTGATCATCATCATTAAATAAGAATGAGAAAGAGTGATACCCGGTATCAACCTCTTTCTCAAACTTTGTTAAACACTACAATAATTTTTTAATATGATCTTCGTAAGCGGCTTTAGAGATTAAACCTTCATAACTGGCAACAACCTTTCCTTCTTTATCAATTATAAATGAAGTTGGAATTGCTCTAATTCCACCATACTGCTGATAAACACTTGTATTGCCGTAAACTATCGGGTAATTAATTCCATATTCTTTAATAAAAGGAACAACGTCAGGTTTGGTTTCCTGATCCACTGAGACACCAATTATTTCAACTCCTTTTGAGCCGTACTTCTTTTTTAATTCTACTAAATCCGGAATCCCTTTTCTGCAAGGAGGACACCATGTTGCCCAGAAATCAATTATTACAACTTTGCCTTTATAGTCCGATAACTTCAACTGTTTACCATCGGATGTAGGTAATGTAAAGTTATATGCCATAACAGTTTTAGTTTGATTAGCAGGAACATAGTTAGGTGGATATGGACCCTGTTCCGGTTCGCTTCCGGTATTGTTAACTACAAATAATAATAAAATTACACCAACAAAAAATCCGGTATAAATCCAGCTTCTCTGTTTTTTTGTTAGTCCGCTTGCTTTTTCATTTATTTTCTGATTTTTCATTTTTTCCTCTGAATTAGTGGGTTGAAAAATAATAATTCTTATAGACTCTCAAAAGTTATTAATCCGATTTTTAGCCAATAAGTTCAATTCATTTGTAAAGTTCTCAATTTCTGCATCACAAAAACCTTTTTCTCTTGCAGCGTTTTCCAGTGTTCCCCATATCGGTTCTCCGCATCTTAAACACCTAATTCCCTTTTCCATAAGGTAAGTTACTGATTCCGGAATTATCTTAACAAGTTCTTCAATTTCAATATCTTTATTTATTTTCTTCAACCTGCTCACTTTTCTTTTTTGTTGGCAGAACCAAAATAAAAGCTATTAATGCCCCATAAAATGTTGATATGTATGGGTTGCTGGTTATAGGACAAGTTCCGCTGTAACAACCTATAAAGTAATAGTAGGCGTAACCTAACAGCGCGCCACCTAAAACAGGTAGTGCTTTTTTTATAACAAAATTTTTGTCGATTTTCATACAGATACACTATTTAATGCTTCTTTAACTTTATCCAGAACCATTTGTTCCGGTGCGGCGCCTTCAATAAAGGTCGATTCGTTTATTACTGTTCTGGGTACTCCACGGACATTATATTTATTAGAGAGATGCGGAAACTCGGTTGCTTCAACCATATCTCCTTTAATCTTATCATTCAAATAGGAAAATTTATGTGCTGTTACAACAGCTTGCGGACAGTAAGGACATGTGGGCGTTACAAAAACCTGCATGTGGATATCGCTGTCAATTTTTTTGATTTCGTTTTCAATTTCTTGTGGAAGTCCTGTATTCCCCGTACCGAGCATTTTAATATCCTCTAATAAAGATGCAAATTCATACCCGCTCGGGATTCCATAAAATTTTATACCGTAATCTTTTCCGTTTTCATCTAGAATTACAGTCGCCGGAATTTTATCAACTCCATACTTTTCCGCATCGGCTTTATCAACAATAAAATTTTTGATTTCCAGAGTAAGTTTATCAGAAACTTCTACAAGCTCGGAAAGTATTGCTCTTGTTTCTTTGCAATACTGGCATTCTAATTCCTGTGTAAAAAAAATAATCTTTACCTTTTTAGTAAGTATTTCGAACTGTTTTTTTAATTCGGCTTTTATATTATCATCAAGATACATTTTTACTCCATTTTTTATGAAATATGATGTTGAAACACAATAAAGGATTCAAATGGATTTGCTTGCTCTTAAAATGACCTTTTGATAGTTTTGAAACTGAGTTAAGAAATTACTGGAGACGATTATGGCCGGACATAAAAAACACTTATACATGACTGTTTTTCCGAACAATGCACTAATTGCATCGCAATTAGAACCGGAACAGTTCGGTGAACATTATACAACCGGAAGCGCAAAGCACTTTAGCCAAAAAGTAATTTTTGCAGAATTAGATATCAATTTTAGAAATCCTTACTTCGAGATTGATAAATACCTTGCAGAAACAGTTGAACATCCGGATGGACAACCTAAAAAAACAAAATTCATAAGTTCTTACAATGTATTGGAAAATGTTCCTCTGTCTGCAATTCAAAAATTGTATCTTGTTACAACAAATGGTAAGGTACTTTCCCTGGATCCTTCGCCCGATACTCACCACCACGATCCGAGAAAAATCAGAATCTACCAGGAAATTTGTCCGCTGGATACACTTGTTGTTTCCAATATAGACCACAAAGAATTCGGTAAATTAATTACAACGCAGAAAGCAAAAGGCGCTCCCAAAATATTATTCACTCAAATTGATTTTGATGTGGATCATTTTCTGGAAAGTAATAAAGCCGGACAAATTCCTCATATTGATCTACCGGCTGTAAACCCATCAAGATTTTTTGAGTGTATTACCGAATTGAGAGACCATCCGGAAAAAATTACAAAGACTATCAGTCTTGGTGGAATACTTCGAGACATATCTTATAAATTCTTGAAGCATGGATTCTGGTTTGCATGTTGCGATGAACTGAAGTTTTTCCCGATGCCTTCTGTTGAAGAATTAGAGAATAAATATTTCTACTGGTGGAAATTTGTAAGGTAATATTTATGGGGTGAGGTTATTTCTTTCCTTCACCCCATTTCAGAACATCAATTCTAACTTTTGTTAATCCCTTTTCAATAAAATCGAGTTCCCGCGCCGTTCCAAGAGATAAATCGATAATTCGCTCTTTCCAGTAAGGCATTCTATCATTAATACGGAGAATTACATTTTTATTGTTGGATAAGTTTGTAACTCTAATAATTGTTTCCATTGGATATGTTTGATGTGCGGCAGATATTCCATTCATATCATAAAC
>JAGVBL010000268.1 GCA_020059785.1 Ignavibacteriales bacterium
AAATAATTTGCTCAACATTGCAGATGCTTGAACTTGACATAAATAAAAAAGGAATTACTGTAGAAAAGAACATCGAAATTAATTTACCTTTTATAAAAGCTGATGTTAACGAAATTACCAGAATGGTAACCAACTTATTTAGTAATGCAATAAAGTATAACAAAGAAAAAGGAAAAATTATTATTGATCTATCTTCATCACAAAATTATGTTATGCTAAAAGTTAGAGATACAGGTATTGGACTTAAACCTGAGGAGAAACAAAAATTATTTTCAGAATTCTACAGAGCCAAGAACGACATGACACGAGGAATAAGCGGTACAGGCTTAGGACTTAGTATTGTTAAAAGAATTGTCGATTCATATTTCGGGCTTATTGAAGTAGAATCTGAATATGGAGTTGGTACTACTTTCTTAATTAAATTACCTATAAACCCCAATTAAACAGGAGAATGCTATGGCATTTATCGCAATTATTGATGATGATCCGGATATTCTTGATGCTAGCAGTTTAGTATTGAAATCGAAAGGACACGATGTAATTACTGCTAATAATCCTAACGATGGATATAAAATCGTTAAGAGTAAAAAACCCGACCTGATAATTCTTGATGTTATGATGGATGAACCGGACGATGGTTTTTATCTGGCTCAAAAATTCCGTAAGGAAGGAATAACAATACCTATACTAATGTACACCTCCGTTTCAAAAGCGATCGGTTTGGATTTCGGTAAAAGCGAAATGGTTCCAGTTGATGATTTTGTTGAAAAACCGATTTCACCCGAAGAATTAGTAAACAAAGTTGAAGCTTTGTTGAAAGTTAAGGAGGTGAAATAATATGCTTGTAATGGAAAAAAATGCAATGACCGAAGAAATTGAATTATTAGTTTCTAAATACGGTCAAAGCCGATCTTCGCTTATCCCTATTCTTCAGGATATCCAGAGAAAACATAAATATATTCCTGATTTTGCTCAACAGGAAGTTGCACGTTTGCTCGATATTCATCCCGTTGAAGTGTTTAGTGTTATTTCATTCTATTCATTTCTTAATTCCTCTCCTCAAGGAAAGTATATCGTAAGATTATGCCAGACAATTTCCTGTGACATGCAAGGCAAAGCTGCTGTAGCTAAAGCAATTGAAAGAGAACTTGGTATTAAGTTTGGTGAAACTTCTCGTGATAATAAATTCACACTCGAATTTGCTAATTGCGTTGGGATGTGCGACCAGGGACCTGCAATGATTGTTAATGAAAGAGTTTATTCCAAACTAACACCAGAAAAAGCCGTTCAAATATTGAACGAGTTGAAGTGAGGATGACAATGGAAAACAAAAAACGAAAAGGTGATGTTCTGTTTTCAAAATACAACCGTGGAGAAGGTATTAAAAAAGCACTTTCTATTACACGCGAAGATATTTTATTCGAATTACGCGACTCAAAATTAAAAGGAAGAGGCGGTGCCGGTTTTCCTACAGCAACTAAATGGACAATTGTTGCAGCAGCAATAGCAGATCAAAAATATGTAATATGTAATGCAGATGAAGGTGAACCAGGTACATTTAAGGATAGAGTGCTTCTGCTTGAATATCCTGAACTTGTTTTTGAAGGGATGGTTATTGCCGGGTATACTATTGGTGCTACAAAAGGAATTGTTTACCTTAGAGGTGAATACGAATACATGTTAAACTCATTAGAAGATTACCTCGATTCTATGAGAAGGGATAATTTACTTGGAAAAAACATTTTAGGTAATTCTAAGTTTGATTTTGATATAATGATCCGCCTTGGTTCCGGTGCATATGTGTGTGGTGAAGAAACCGCGCTTATTGAATCGCTTGAAGGCAATAGAGGAGAAGCACGCAACCGTCCGCCTTATCCGGTTAATACCGGATATTTTGGAATGCCTACTGTTGTCAACAATGTTGAAACGCTTGCTTCAATTCCACATATCATTACTAAGGGCGGTGAATGGTATCGTAAACATGGAACGGATAAATCTTCCGGTTCAAAATTATTCTCGGTTTCCGGGGATTGTTTAAGACCCGGTGTTTATGAACTCCCTTGGGGAACAACTATTTCTGAACTATTAAAAATTGTTGGAGCAAAGGATACAAAGGCTGTTCAGGTTGGTGGTGCTTCCGGTATCTGTATCCCTAAATCGCAATTCGACCGTTCATTGGCTTATGAAGATGTTGCAACTGGTGGATCAATTATGATATTTAATGAAAACCGAAATATGCTTCATGTTCTAAAAAACTTTATGGAATTCTTTGTTGAAGAATCGTGCGGACAATGTACTCCATGTAGGATTGGAAATGTAAAGCTGCTTGAAGGCGTAGAGATGATTGAAAAAGGTGAATATAAATTCAGTTACATCAATCAATTGAAAGGATTAGGAAAAACAATGCAAGTTGCATCTAAGTGTGGATTGGGGCAATCCAGCCCTAATGCATTCATTTCAATATTAGAAAATTTCAAAGAAGAAATATTTAACGGAAACGGAGGCGGAAATGGAAAGTAAAGGCGATTTTAGAGCACCGGTTAGTCAAACGCCGCATACAATTGAAAAACCGAAAGATACTTCTACTATTGGTGGAATGATTTCTGTCGAAATTAACGAAAAGAAAATCTCCGTTCCATTAGGTACTACAATACTGGAGGCATGCAAAATGGCCGGCATTACAATTCCTACTTTGTGTCATCACGAGGATTTGTGTGTTGCCGGTGTCTGTAGAATCTGTGTTGTAGAAGTTCAGGGAATGAGAACTCTGCAAGCTTCTTGTGCATTCCCGATTACTTCCCCTATAAAAATCAGAACTTCTACACCAATGGTTCGTAAAGCTCGTAAACACGTGCTGGAGTTATTACTAAGCGAACATTACGGTGAATGTTATGCATGTTTCAGAAACGGTAAATGCGAATTGCAATTTTTAGCTAAAGAATATGGTATTGATCAATACACTTTTGGTCATGTAACCGAACCCCAATTTGAAATTGATAACTCGTCATACTCTGTAATTAGAGAAATGAGTAAGTGCGTTTTGTGTAAACGCTGCGTTAGAACATGTATTGATCTTCAGGAAGTTGGGGTTCTTGAAGCAATTGATAGAGGCGACAAAACTCATATTGGAACTTTCCTCGAAAAACCTTTAGCTGATGTAATTTGTATTAATTGCGGTCAATGTATTAACAGGTGCCCTACTGCTGCATTGCGTGCAAACGATCCTTCGGATGAAATATGGGCTGCAATCGATGATCCTAAAAAACATGTTGTAATTCAGACTGCACCTTCTCCGCGTGCCGCTATTGGCGAGGAATTCGGGCTTGGTGCCGGTCATTCAATGACGCGTGAATTAAACACGGCTTTAAGAAGAATCGGCTTCGATAAAGTATTCGATACAAACTTTACTGCCGACCTAACTATAATTGAAGAAGGGACAGAACTTATACAGCGTTTATATAAAGCACTGGTTAAAAAAGAGCAAGTTGCATTACCGCAATTTACATCGTGTTCACCAGGATGGGTAAAATTCATTGAACATTATTACCCGGAATATCTTGATAACCTTAGTTCGGCAAAGTCTCCGCAACAAATGTTCGGTGCACTTATAAAAACTTTCTATGCAGCAAAGGCTGGTATCGATCCCGCAGATATAGTATCTGTTGCTGTTATGCCATGCTCTGCTAAAAAGTTCGAATGTAATAGACCCGAGATGAATGACAGCGGTTATAAAGATGTTGATTTCGGTTTAACTACAAGAGAACTTGCAAGAATGATTAAAGAAGCTGGTATAAATTTACCTGAGATGCCTAAGAGTAATTTCGATTCACCGTTTGGTGAAGCTTCTGGAGCCGGATTAATATTCGGTGCAACAGGAGGAGTTATGGAAGCTGCAATTAGATCTGTTGTTGAATTCGTTTTAGGTAAGAAAGCAGAAGACATTTTTGAGAAGGCGAATATTATTCCTTTACGTGGATTTGATGGAATTAAGTATATGGAAATCCCGATAGGTGATATGGTTGGACCTGTTCCAAAATTATTACAATCACTTGTTCCTAACTGGGATTGGTTGAAAGGTGCCACATTAAAAGTTGCAGTTGCACATGGTACTGCTAATGCAAAAAAAATAATGGATGATATTAAAGCCGGTGGTAAATTCTCAGAATGTCATTTCATCGAATTTATGGCTTGTCCAGGCGGTTGTATTGGTGGAGGCGGACAACCAATTCCAACTACTCCGGAAATCAGAAGATTAAGAGCTCAAGCAATTTATTCTGAAGATGAATCTTTGGAACTAAGAAAATCTCATGAAAATCCTCATGTTGTTAAAATCTATCAGGAATTTTTAACTGAAGGTCCGTGTTCACATCTTTCACATAAACTTCTTCATACGCATTATGTAAAACGTGGAAGATATATTGCTTAAAGAAAAATATTAAGAGCCGGAATTTTTCGGCTCTTAGAATTTACTTTACATCTTTTTATTTCTATTTTACAATTAGGAAGTATTTGATCAAATAACTCAAATGAGGATGATCATGATTCCTCTTATTCCTGAATGGGCTCATCATTACGGCGAATTCTGGCGAGCAATAAGGATTAGAAATCTTTGGTTTATTAAATTACGTTATCTGGCTGTTGTGATGCTCCTCGCATTTACAATATCCGGTCAATATATTTTTCAATTCTATTTTACTTCTAACCAGTTTGTTGCACTACTTACAATTTCCATTTTAATACTTTTATATAACATAGTAATACAACAAACAAGGAAATATGTAGGATGTATCCCTGATAAATTTAATTGCCTTCACCTATCATTAATACAGATGGCACTAGATCTAATTTCGTTAATGATCGTTGTATATTATACGGGGTTAATTGAATCTCCACTGCATCTCTTTTTCATTTTTCACATGATAATTGGCAGTTTGATATTACCCGGTTACTTGGTCTACATAACTGCTGGTATTATTAGCGTTTTATTCGGGCTTCTTGCAATGCTTCAGAGATATGGTCTTGTCGAAAAATATTTTATTATTGGATTATATACGAACAATAGACCTCAAACCTTAACTTATGATATACTCTTCATAATCATTTTCACATTGATGCTTTTTATCAGCGTGTATATTGCAAATAAAATTACAAGACAGTTATATAAACGGGAACAACAATTACGTTCTACTTTAGAGAAACTAAATGAAGCTGAGATTACAAAGCAGAAATATATTATTGGTATTGTTCACGAAGTAAAAACACCTGTAACAGCCACTCATTCAATAATTGATTTGATAATAAATAAATTTGTTGGTCCCATTGATATTGAAGTGGAAAAGAAACTTCACCGGGCAAAGCAGAGAACGGAGGAAACTCTTAACCTGTTAAATGATATTTTAAGAATTTCACGCCTTAAGATTCTGGATGTAAAATCTGCTGAGGAAATCGATATTGTAAAACTTTTCGAGTCATTAATTGATAAACAATTGGAATTGGTGAAAACAAAGTCGATCACACTTGAATTAAATGATAAAAGGGCTGAGAATAAAAAAATTAAAGCCGATACAATCTTACTTGAACTGGCTATCTCAAACTTATTATCCAACGCAGTAAAATATGTTGATCAAAACGGAATTATTGAAATATTACTGGAAGATAGGGATGGAATGTTGTTTATTGAGTTTAGCGATACAGGGATTGGAATTCCAAAAGATTCATTACCAAAAATATTTACTCAGTTTTTCAGAGCCTCTAATATTGATAGATCCAAACATTCCGGTACTGGGATGGGACTGGCTATTGTTAAGGAGATTATTGAAATGTTTGGCGGAAATATAGTTGTTAAAAGCCCATCTAGAATAGGGGATGAACAACACCCGGGGACTACCTTCGAAATTTCATTACCTTATAATTTTAAGCCGAATAGATATGATATTTTTGTAGTCAATAATGAGGATTACTTATCCAACAGAAATGAGTTTTAGGAAAACTTTTTATTGATTTTTTAGCAACAGCCTCATCTGAAAAAATACCGAATACAGTTGAACCGCTGCCTGACATTGAAGCATACAATGCTCCTGAGTCATAGAAAATCTTCTTGATATTCTCGATTTCAGGATACTTATAAAAAGCAAACTCTTCGAAATCATTAAATACAATTTCTCTTAGAAGTTTGTAATCAAGTTTATTAGCAATAATATATTTTCTATAATCCAATTCTTTACGAACAGGTTTGATATTAGCAAATGCTTCTTTAGTAGAAATATTTATTCCCGGATTAACAATAACAATATACTCATCAATCTCAATGTCTATAAGTTCTAGAATTTCTCCTCTAGATTTTCCTATAGCGGGTTTGGCTTTAATAAAAAATGGAACATCCGAACCAAGCATTAAGGCAATTCTGTTCAACTCGTCATCTTTCAGATTTAAGCGGAATAATTCATTTAGAGAAATAAGTGTTGCGGCTGCATCAGAACTACCGCCACCAAGTCCCGCTTGCGACGGAATAACTTTTTCGAGTTCTATTTTTACATTAAGTATTTTACGAGTAAGCTCCTCAAGTAATAATTTTGCTTTCACAACTAAATTATTTTCATCACATGGAATATTTTTATCATTACAAATAAATTCGAATCGCTCACTTAAAGTGAATTTAAGTGTATCGTGCAAATCGTAAATAGGGTAGAAAAGAGTATAAAGATTATGATATCCGTCAAGACGTTTATTAATAATGTTAAGACCAATGTTAATCTTAGCAGGAGCTTTAATTTCAATATACTTCATCAAGAAACTCTTTTAATTTAGCAGTATGTTTTGGTGATGAACCGCAGCATGAGCCTATAAAAAAAGTATTATAGTTTATTAATGATTTTATTGATTTAATATAAATGTCCGGCTCTATATCACAAATCAGTTTTTCATCAGTTACCTCACCAGTTCCACAATTAAAATAAAACCCGAATTTATTTTGCAGATGGAAATGATCAATATATTTTTTATATGTCTTAACTTTTATACAATTAAAGCCAACGGCAATTGGTGAGAAGTCGGAAACAAAATTTATTGCTTCCTGTAAAGGTTCACCGCTTAACAGTTTAAGGTCTTCATCAAAATAAAATGAAATAATAAACGGTAATTTGCTATCGTTACAAAATTTACTTGCTATTTCAATTTCATCCCAGTGAGTGAAAGTTTCATTTAGAATAAAATCAACTCCAGAATTCCAGAGCATTTCTATATGCTTCTTATGATTATACTCAAGATCTAATAATGTTAATGTTCTTTGTCTTTGATAACAATCCTCTGCCGGTGGGTTGGACCCCGCAATAATAAGATTAAGATTACGTTTAGCTTGAATGGCAATATCAACACTCAGTTTTACAAATTCGTAGTTTGTAATTCCAGGGTTAGATCTCTTTACAGCAGAAGGATTTGTCCTAAAAGTATTTGTAGTAATTATATCCGCACCGGCATCAATATATTCCTCATATACAGTTTTCACAATTTTGGGGTGTTTTATATTATGAATTGACTGCCATAAATATTTATCAGGATTTAGATTCTTTTGCAATAAATAACTACCCATTGCTCCATCCAGAAGTAATGGTCTTCCAAGTTCATTCTGTCTGGATACTATATCTGTTCTCTTAAATGACAATTTATTTCCTGTTAAAAAAAGAAACTGTTTCGTTTACAATTCTTTCCAGATCAATCATCTGGATACATTCTAAATTGTAGGGACAAACTTTTTTCCAGCAAGGTGCACAGAATAATCCCTCAGGAAATAACTTAACACCTCTACCGTAAAGTTCTATTTCAGTCCAGCAGCTTAATCCGAACCATGCGATAACAAATTTTTTTAGAGCGATTGCAAGGTGCATTCCAAATGAATCTCCTGTAATTATCACTTGTGGAATGCTCTCATAGCAAGCACCTTTTCTTACACCATCATTGGTTGGTGTATTAATTACTCTGCCATCAAATTGCTTTGCAAGGAATTCATTTCGCTCAGAATCCTCCGGACCACCGAGTAACATAATTTTATATTCTTTTAGCGCTAAGAACCGTTCTATTAATATAGCGTGCTGTTCTAATGTCATTTTTTTATTAGGAAATAACAAAGAACATCCCGTATTAAAACCAATTACTTTATCAGTATTTGAAATTCCAATATTGGATTTGTATTCATCAATAAAGATTAGTTCATCATCAGTAAAGTTAAAGACATATTCATCATTTCTATAGTCCAGGTTAAAAGTCTCTGCTAAATAATCCTGTCCTGTTCTTTTATTAATTCTGAATTTAAGATTATCATCCATGCCAAGTTGATAATTATATTGAGCCCCTTCGTTAAGAGGAATTATCTTACCATTGTCATTAATACCAAAACCTAATTTTTCATTTGCATTTAATTTCATAGTTAAGGCACCGGAACGTGTAGATTTATCAACATTCAAAATAATATCGAAACTCATCTGGCTAAGTATAAGGTCGCTTTCATAATCAAATTGAAATACTCTATCGATGTAGGGGTTATTTTGAAGTAATCCGGTTGCGTTTTTCAGTGTTACCCAATAAATAGTAGATTCCGGATATTTTCTTTTTATGCCCGGTAACTGAGCAGTTGTCATCAAAACATCACCCATTGCATCAAGATTAATAATTAGTATCCTTGTTCCTACCGGGTTATAGCTTTTACATCCGTTTTCCCAGCAGTTATGATCTGCAAAACAAGGTTTATAACCATTAAAGTTTTTGCAGCTCAACACTTTAGGGTCTTTAGGTTTATTTGGATTTGTACTCATAAAAGTATTTCTCAAAAAATGGCGTTAATTTTTCTTTAACTAAATTCGAATCAATATTTCTTAGTGTTGGTTCTTTTGTAATAATGATTTCGTAATCCGATTTATATGGATACCATGGAATTTCTTCTGTTTTGTATTGTACATATAACTCAAGCAGCGGGATTTTAAAAGCAGAAGCAATGTGTACAACAGATGTATCCGGAGTAATCAAAAAATTCAATTTGCTAATCATTGCCGCGAATTCATCAAAAATATTTCTGTAAAAAATAGGAATTTCCTTGCCGGCTATATCCCAGGCGTATTTTAAATCTCTTTCTAAACAAAGCAGAACAATATTAATATCATAATTACTCAATAACGAAATAAGATCTTTAAAGTTTTTTACGCCCCAGAATCGTGCATCACTTCCTGCACTTATATTTATTCCTAAAAGAAAGTTATTAACCGGGAAATGTTCTTCGATGTATGAATCGACAATATTGATTGAATCCGTCTTAGGACTATAGATAATATTTACCTTTGTCGGATTGTAAGAAATATTCAATGGCTTAGTAAATTCCATCATTCTTTCAATTATATGATGTTTTGACGGATCTAATTTTATAATAGTATTTGTATATAACTTTTCAGTTCCCTTTTGCAGTCCAATTTTATATTTGCATTTTGCAAAAGCAATTAAATAGCTAACCGTTGTGGATACATCATTGTGGAGGTCAATAATTACATCATATTTATTTTTATTGATGAGTTTAATTAAAGCAGAAATTCTCTGAAGTTTCTTGTTAAATACAATTACCTCGTCAGTCAAAAATGGATTATCAAAAATAAAATAGTTATATCTGCTTGCAAGAACTGTAATTTTACAATTCAGATTATTCTTTAATTCATATAGTAGGGGAGTAGTTACCAACGCATCTCCAATTCTGTTTAAACGAATTAAAAGAATATTAAGATACTCCGAAGTATCTAATATATTGTTCTGATTACCCTTCCTCTTGAAAAAAATAAGAAGTTGTAATAAAATTTTTCTAAAAATGATTTCTATGCTTTTCACAATTATCCGAGTAGTTTATTCTTGGAAATTAAATTCTCAACCTTTTCCATAATTCTGCTTAATGGCAAATCCTTAAAACATTCATGATTTTTCGGGCAATCTAATAGATTACACATAATACAGTCCAATTCACTTAGGTTAATCCATTCATGCATGTTTCCAAATGGGCCCTGGTGCAAAGGATTTGTGGGGCCGTGAATGCTTAATACGGGTGTTTTGACGGCTGTTGAAATGTGCATCGGACCACTATCATTAGCAATTAGGAATAAGCATTTAGAAATAAATGAAGCCATTTGTCTAATGCTTGTATTGGGAGCAAGAATAGATTTGTCACCTAAAAGATTTTTTATTTTTATGGCATCGTTATAATCTTCGGGTCCCCACAGAATTAATGCGGGTAAATTGAATCTTTTATAAATTCCTTCTGCAATATCAGCAAATTTTTCCGGATCGCATTTTTTAGAAGGCCATCCCCCTGATGGCGAAATACCGAAGAACTCTTTATCATGTAAAGTTTTTTGGGTTAACCAGCTTTCTGTAAATAGGTTATCATTATTACTTACATAAAAATATAAGTTTTGAGACGAAGAATTAAGTCCAATTTTTTTTAAGAACTCCAGATGCAAAACTGCTGAATGATATCGGTCTCTTTCAACGGGACCAAATAAATTATATGCCCACTTTCTTCCACTATAAGGGAATCCGGCTCTATACATTGCTCCACTTAAATATGTTATTTGTGCTGTGGTAGGATTTGAATATAGATCTAATACTAAATCATACTTTTTCTTTCTAATCTTCAAATAGAATTTTAATCTTCCCATAATACTTTTGGGCAAAACTAAGACCTGATTTAATTGGGTAAGTCCTTCTAAACCGGGTTTAGAAGATGCCTCACAAATAAAATCAATTATTGCACCTGGGAAATCGGTTTTAAGGTTATCCAGCACAATTGTTGATAAGACAACATCGCCTATTCCCCGTAATTTAATGATTAATATTTTTTTTACAGATTCCTTCTCAATCATAAAAAGATCATGCTAAATCAAAAGTACTTTATTAATTTAATAATTAGAAAGCTATTCTAAATTACAAATTTAACTGTATGGTTCAAAAAAGAAATTTTCTAAGTGGAGGTTCTAATATGTTTCTTGAAGGGAAATCTGCCATAGTAACAGGCGGTGCAATGGGAATCGGCCTTGAAACTGCCAAACTATTATTAAAGGAAGGGTGTACGGTAACAATCTGGGATATTAATGAAACCGAATTAAATAATGCTAAAGAATTGCTGAAAAATTATTCTTCAAAAATATTTACTCACATTTGCGATGTAACCGACAAAGAAAAAGTATATGAACTAGTTAAAGTTGCAATGCAGGAAATGGGTAAGGTTGATATTCTTGTAAATAATGCCGGATATGTAAAAGGTGGGGGATTCCTCGATTGCACAGATAACGATTGGGAACGGACAGTTGAAGTAAATCTTAATTCTATACTCTACACTACAAGAGCAGTGCTACCAAGGATGTATGATAACAATTCTGGTTATATAATCAACTTATCGTCAGCTTCGTCATTTCTTGGAGTTGCAGATATTTCAGTATATGCAGCAACAAAATGGGCCGTCCAGGGATTAACAGAGTCACTTCGATTCGAAGCGTGGGACAGAAAAAAATTCGGTGTAAAATTTTGTTCGGTGCATCCATACTACGTAGCTACAGGAATGTTTTCAGGTGCTAAATTAAATCTTCTGGGCAGTATTCTTGTACCTTTAGTCAAATCACATGCAGTAATTGCCAGAGCAATTGTTTATGGTGCAATCAAAAAAAATAAAACAATTGTTAGGAGACCAATTACATTAAAACTTGTCAATATTTTCAGGGGAATATTGCCTGATTATCTTTTCCAGAAAATGATGGTAATGTTCGGTGTTTCTACAAGCATGAAAACGTGGGTTGGCAGAAAATAGCTAATCTATGGATTCGCATCCTTCAGGTATTTCTGGGGGAACAAGAATGGTCTGTTCGCGAAGAAGAATAACCTGTCCCTGATCCAGGCTTTTTCTTTTAGTAACATATTTCTTAAATGTATAACTAACTGAAACCAGTTTAGAAGTTTTTGCCTTTGAATAAAAAGCGGCAATCGAAGCTGCCTTTTTAATAACACTTTTAGGAACCGGTTCCTTTGTATTCTCAACTCTTAAAACGACATGTGAGCCGGAAACACTTCTTGCATGAAACCATAAGTCATTTTGCTTGGCAAATTTTGT
>JAGVBL010000013.1 GCA_020059785.1 Ignavibacteriales bacterium
ACCCAATCTAACTTCATCACCATAGTAGTTAGCATTCTGGTATGTTCCGGCAAGCTGCAGATAATTAGAAGCATTAAATACAAGATTATAGCTCATACCAATCTCTAATAAAGAAGGAAGTTCGAACGACATAGCATCGCGTTTATAAGCAGCTTCACCTCTTTCGAGAGTAGAAGGAGTTGCGTTAATATAAAGACCCGAACCATCATATTTCATTTGAGGTCCGAAGTTCTTTAATGCTAATGCTAAACCGAGTCCATCAATATTAGCGAGATTGCGGTATGTAATACCGATATCAAAACCAACAGAATTAGCACTTACAAGACCTAACTTTTCAGTAATATAGTTCATAGTTAAGCCGACTGCAATTCTATCACTTAATAACCTGGAATAAGTCATTCCCAGAGTCATAAATGTCGGTTGGTAAGTTTGACCGTTACCATCGGGATTATCAACAGTAGTAACATTAATCTGATCGATTGCTAAGGATTTCAAGCTGAATGCAAGAGCACCAAAGCCATCGATATTAGTAGAAACACCAACGTATGTAACTCCAATATCAGCAATATATGACATATGAGAGAACAATACACTGGTACCTTCATCGAATGAAAGGTTAGCTGGATTCCAATAAACAGATTCCAATCCAGAGGAGCCAGCTAATGAAGAACCATTCATTGCAATGCCGCGGGCGCCAACGGGAATCAGCAATTGAGAAGCTGCTCCTGTTCCATTACGCACACCGCCGCCAGCATAAATAGCGCTTACAGCTAGAGCTAAGATTATAAATATTTTTAATGTATTTTTCATTTTTTCTTCTCCCATCTATTAATAGTGATCAAGAACTTGTTGCTCTTGAATTATAGCCAGTTTAAGTACTTTGGTTTTGCCTAAATCGGGCATGTCTACATGAACGATATATAAACCGCTTGCTACAGGGAATGAACTTTCGTTTACAAGATCCCATGTAATAAACTGACTTGGAGAATTTTTCTCGATCGTACGAACTAAATGACCGGCAAGGTTGAAGATTCTTAATGTAGCTTTTGCCGGTAAATGGCTGAATGTAACGTATCGCTGATATTTATTTACTTCACGTGGATTTACAGCATAATACGGATTTGGGAATACGTTGATTTCTTCTACTGCTTGTTTTGCTAAATCAGCATCATTTGTAATAACAGTTGGAGCAGTAAATCTGAAGATATCTCCTGTTGTTCCAGAAGTAGGTTGATTCGGTTTTGTAGTTTCAATTCTAAATACAGAACCGGTTTCGGGTTCAAGAGCTAACTGGTTAGCTGGGAAGTTTGCTGCAGCAATGCTTCCGCCGTTCCAGCTTACAAAAGCTACTCTTGCCATAATTTCACTGCCAACTCCGGTAGTATATCCGGAAGCTAATGCAGCATCATATCCTTTTGTTCCGGGTGTTTTATCCGTTACATCGTAGAAATAGATCCAGTCTGTATATGGGTCATCATCTCCACCGGAAACAGAGTGATCTGATTTTAATAGATTCCATTTGTCATTTCCGTCTTCATCATATACAAAAGGAACTAATTTGAAATCGTCAGCAGTGTTAGTAGGCGTGCCAATACCAATATTCCATAATTCAAAAGGAACTTTTACAATTGCGCCGGTTGAGAATGCCATTTCTCCCATACTACCAGCTGTTGTAAATCTAATTTCGAAATCGTAAGGAATAATTCTTGGCCAGTTAGTGCCGCCGCGAGGAACACGTGTTAAGAAGAATGCATAAGAAGGATCCATTGTTGCAGTATTCATTCCAGTATGAATACCCCAACGTGCATTACTGTTTTTCATTTGTCCAACTGGTGGTCTATCGTTAACGCCGTCTGCTGCTTTACCATCTAAAGTTGGGAATCCGTTGTTGTTGAAAGCAAAAGCGCCCATAACAGGATTAGCTAACTTTCCGCCGGCATTTGCAGTAAGAATAAATCTCTTGAAATTATTCGGTGCGCCGGTCATATCAACCTGTAAACCATCTACCAGAGGTGCTAAATCACCTTGAGATTCCTTAGCACCTGTAAACAATGTTTTGCCGGTTGTCTTGTTAACCAACGTCCAGGTTGTATTTCCAATTGTTCCCTGGAAAGTAATTTCGTAAGTATTACCGGTTACTTTAGAAGGATCAATTACTTTTGCAAGAACCTGTCCGTCACTTCCACCTTGTGGATGAGTATAAGGAACAGCAGCGCCGGTTTCAACTGTAAATTGAGTTCCCGGATTTGGTTTATGAGGAGTTGCCTGAATTCTTGCGGATAATGTTTCTAATACGTTTGGAACTGCGTTAGGATCAGAGTTATATGAATAAGCAGAAACTACAAAATAGTATTCTGTTCCGTTAGCAAGAGGAATTCCGCCACGGACAAGATCTCTTGTAATTTCAATACTTCTTTTAATACCGCTGTTTGTTCCAAATTTGGTAAATCTTTTTGTTGTAGCATTTGTTTCAGGATCGAATACCAAGCTTTCGATATTACCAACTAAGTCATTCAAATCATAAGTTACAACAATTTTACCTTCGTTTAACTGAGCATTTAATCTTGGTAATTGATAAACAACATAACCCTGGAATTTATAACCTAAGATATTGTGCCCTTCAGTTCTTGCAACTGCAGCAGGATCTTCGCCCCAGCTGATAATCAGCTTCTGATCGAATTCAGATGCTTTACCGATTTTTGTTACATCATCTAAAGGAACAATCGGTGCAGCAGGTGGAGTTGGAACCTGGAAGAAGTTATTATATGCTTGCTGAACCTGTAAGTCCTGATACTTTAGTAATGCAACAGCACCTAATCTTGTAACAGGGGCAACACCGCCGGCAGCTAATTGACCGACTACAACTTCCTGAGTATCGCCGGCAGCAATATTAAATGGGCCGGCAACAAGACCTATACGTCTATCCTGTTTTGGGAAGAGGATACCATCAACCCACCCCTGACCAGTAACCGGATCGCCGGGTGCAAAGAATTTAGAAACTTTACCTGTCAATGGATCAATAAACGGAGTTCCTAAAGTTGCATTCTTTCCCTCAAACAAATTACGGAAACGGAGAGCACCATTAGTATAGTTACCTAATGTAGGGTCTCCCCAGTTTGCAACTGATTGAGTAAACAGGAAGAATGTTGAAGCGGGTAAGTTTTTATAACCCTTTCTAATTTTATTCTTAAAGATTGCCTGATCGGTAGCAAGACCTTTAACAATAGGACCTTGTAAAAAGTCGAAACCGCCAGCAGGAATATATTGACCGTAAGCAGGATCCGAATCGTCTCCATTATAAATAAATCCTAAACTTAAAAGTGTATCAACACCGGCAAAATCGTCACCGGCATCGCCGCCTAAGTCAGGATCCGACCACATACAAACATAAAAATCGGTAATATTCTTACCGCCTTTATTAATAAGCATATATTTTCTGAACAAAGCATCACCGAGAGCATTCTGCTGATTGTAACCCCAAATAGTTGCTTGCATTTCCATACCAAGACCTTCAGAACCGTATAATTTAACAGCTTGAATTGGATCAAGATCGTTAGCAACAAACCAGATTGTTTGATCAGCACCTGGAAAACCGGGTATATCTGTGGCGGGATCATACTGATTATTTTTATTTACGTCAGTATATGGAGCGCCGTAAATAGCCGGCCATTCATTCCAGTCTTTTTCGTATTGAGAAAAAATTGCTGCTTTGGTTTTACCTTCGTCCATAATTTCTTTACTGTAATCTGCACTAGGATCTTTATAATCAGGACGAACTCTATAGATTCTAACGTGAGCTTCTGTAGGAAGTTCTCTTGTTCCATCGGGTTTAATTCTACCGGGTTGTTGACCACGGTTATAAGTTGAACCGGAAATACGGAATTCTATTGTTCCGTCTGCTTTAGGATAATTTCCACCATAAACAAATCCTGATTCATAGAACACAGTCTTTCCACTTCCTATAGGAAACTGGAAACCTGAATCACCTGTAGTACTAAGATCAGAAATACCATCATTACCAAAAAAAGTGGAGATGTTATTTATATTGAATTTAGTGTTCTGGGGTGATCCGGTTGTTTTATAAACTTTACCTTTGTCTTTTCCTTCAACACCTTCGGCTCTTAAAACAAAACTGCTGAGAAGTATTAAAGAAAAAACCAGATAAAAGCTTGATTTAATTAATTTCATATCGCTTTTCTCCTTTATTTATAAATGCGATTAATATTCTAACCTAACACCCAACCTAACCTGGCGCATACCGCTATAAAGACCATTTCTTTGAAGAGTTAATATCTGATACATATCAATATATTGCTGACCTTGTGCACGTAACTGTTCCTGGTATGTGGTTGGATTGCTTAAATATCCATTATCTGTAGCTGTACCGGTTGTTAAGTAAACGTTTTGAACGTTCTTAGCATTCAGTAAGTTTAATACGGATACATAAACGTTAGCTTTTAATCGATCGTAAATTGTGAATGATTTATCCACTCTCATATCAACATTAAATGAAGCCGGCATAAAGGAAGAACCTAATGGTTCAATAGGTGTTCTGAATCTTGCATCACCGCTTCCCTGTTGGGAAATTCCAACTGATGCCGGGTTACCGGCGCCGCGTGTAAACGGACGACCTGCTTGATATGTTATGAGTACATTAACACCAAAATTGCTCAATATTGCCGGACCATCATTAGAACCGAAACGGTAATCGAGATTCAAGTTAGCAATAAATGGTCTGTCAAATTCGAGTGGAGAAATATTCTTAGGAGTAAACGGCTGACCGGCAACAACAGGTGCGCCAACAATACCACGGCTTGCATCGGGATACGATCCTGTTCCTCTGGAATCCTGTAAAGTCATATTTCCATTAATTGCCAGTCTCTGGTATCTTCTCATATTAACAGAAACTTCAATACCCTTTGTAGTTGCAAAATCAACATTTTGCCTTATAAAATAGTTTTGATAACCGGAGGCAATATCTACAACTTGAGGAACCATTTGTACAAGGTCTTTAATGTCTTTATAATATGCAGTAATATCAAATGAAAGGAAATCAGCTATTTGTTGTGTAAATCCCAATTCATAGTTAGTTGTTCGTGTTGGTCTTAAATCTAATCCTCTCATGTTAGCAAAGAAATATCCGGTTGTTAACTGGTATGCTAAATAATCATAACCAACATAAGCTTCATTAAGGTCAGGTTGTTGAACAAATTTTCCGTATTGAGCATGGAAAAATGTCCTATCCGTAACCGGGAATGAAATGCCAATACGAGGACTAACAGAACTGAATGCAGGAACTTTTTCCCATCCGCTTTCAATTAATGAGTTATCTGCTTTTACAATAGAGAAATCCGGTCTGGTTGGATCGACCATTTTCAGATTATCTATATCGAAATAATCATATCTCAAACCTACGTTTAAGATAATATCTTCGAACTCAATCTTATCCTGTAAATAAGCTGCAGCAAATACGGGTTTCTTTGGTGCGTGGAATTTATCGTCATCACCATCGATTTCATTTCCGAAAAGATCATACCCGAATGCTGTAGTACCGGCATTTCTTAAGATTTCAGTTTTTATCTGTTCTTCACTTCTTCCTTGCGGATTGTTCATATTAGTGAACAATGTAGAAGCTAATTGTCTTTGGGTGGTAAGATTTGTAGCTGGTAAGTAAGACCTATATTTCCAGTTAATATATTCACCACCGATTTTAATTGAGTGAACTTTATCGGGTGACCAGTTTAACGCACCGCTAAATGATAATGATCTTGTATCGGATTTCTGATAAGTATAGTTTACACCACCAGTTCTATCAAAAGACCAATCATATACGCTTAAGGAACGTGGAGAAGCAAATCTTCCTTTATAATTTCTGGCTTTATCTTGAGGACTTCTTGACCAGACATAACCAACGGCAGCGTTAGCAACGCTATCTCCGTAAGCCCAGAAATCATCCAACAAGAATTTATCCTGCTGCATATAGGTCGAAATTACATAACCGGCTGACAATTCATAAAACATTTTTGGACTTAATACGTGTGTCATTCTTAAATTGAATGCACCGTTTCTATCCTGATACTCAGCTGGTCTGTCATTAAAGATATCATACGGACCAGATGGATTTGCATCATTATCATTAATAAAGTAAGAACCGGAAAGTCTGAATAGGATTGGTTTGAAATCAAAATTCATTGTACCGGTCATTGTATAATATTGTCTTGCTGCTTTACGCCGGGCACCGTTATTGAATACAAAGTTAACAGTATCTCTTTGAGCAGCGGGGGTTTTTTCATTCCAAACTAAACCCAAATTAATAGCAGGTTGATCCTGATGAGTTGGGCTTAATTGGAAATTGGAATTAAAGTTAAAGAAATATTTTACTGCTTGTGTAAATAGAGGTCCGCCTAATGAAAGGGATGATTCATTATATCCCCAATAATATGTGCCAAGACGTTTTTTACCTTCGAAAGCACTTTCTCTACTTTGGAACGCGACGTTATCTGTAATGTATTCGAAAGAAGCTTTGAATTGAGAACCACCACTTTTTAAAGTGGATCTTACAATACCGGAGTTAGCACCTCCAAATTCAGCGCTATATCCTCCTGATTGTACTTGAATTTCTTCAAGTGCATCTTGAGAAATTGAAACTGCTCTACCACCACCGCGCGGGTTACGAACAGAAACACCTTCAATATAATATCCAATTTCGTCAGTTCGACCACCACGAATATGTATTTCGGTAGTCCCATCTGTTTTTTGATGTGTTGTAACTCCAGCTGTTAATGAAAAAATATTGTTAAATCCTCTAATTGGAAGTTTATCAATATCTTCGCTAGTTGTAAGTCTAACAGCATTGGTGTTGTCTTTCTGTATGAGAGGTCTTTGTGCAACTATTTCCACAGTGCCTACCTGTATGTCTTCGTTTGGTAATTCAAAGTCTACGATTACTGTGAGGTCAGCATTAACTCTCACATTGGTAATCGTAATAGACTGGAATCCCAGGTATGAAGCTCTTACGGTATAAACACCGGGGTCTAAATTTTGTAAGAGATATTCGCCGCTTGCATCAGTTGCAGCACCGGTGGTTGTTCCAAGAACAATCACGTTTGCGCCAATGAGTGCTTCACCTGTTTGCAAGTCAACTACTTTTCCCTTAATTCTACCCTTTGTACCAGCTGTGAGTAAGACAGGACAAAGAGCTAGAAGAAGCAAAAAGTAAAAAATCCTTCGATGCATACTATACTCCTTAATTTGTTGATTTAATTAAGAAAGGGTTTTTTGATGAGAAAACTTGTAA
>JAGVBL010000091.1 GCA_020059785.1 Ignavibacteriales bacterium
AAAAAACAGATCCTTCTCCCTCTACTATTAGAGCTTCGTCACTCATTATAGGCAGATAAGCTCCACCAGCAACACAAGGACCCATTATAGCAGAAATCTGAGGGATTCCCATCGCAGACATCACAGCATTATTTCTAAAGATTCTACCGAAGTGTTCTTTATCTGGAAAGATTTCATCCTGCAAAGGAAGAAAAACACCGGCACTATCAACCAGATAAATAATAGGTAACCGGTTTTCAATTGCAATTTCCTGTGCGCGTAAATTTTTCTTAGCAGTAATAGGAAACCAGGCGCCGGCTTTAACAGTTGCATCATTTGCAACAATTACAAAATTTCTTCCATGAATTTTACCAATACCGTAAACTGTGCCTGATGAATTTGCGCCGCCGTATTCTTCATACATTCCATAAGCAGCAAGAGTATTTAATTCTATAAAAGTAGAATTTCCATCTATTAGTAAAGAGATTCTTTCGCGGGCGGTTAATTTTCCTTTTTCGTGCTGCTTTGCAATTGCGTTTTTACCACCACCAAGTTTTACCGAATCTTTAATTGCTTCTAATTTCCTGATAAGGTTTTTATAATAATCTTCTTTTCTAAGAGTAGATTCATTATTAATTAAAGGTGAACCGATTGGTTTCATAAAATTTCCTTAGTCCTGTAAAAGTTCCCTGGCTAATACAATTCGTTGAACTTCAGATGTGCCTTCTCCAATAGTAAGAAGTTTAACATCTCTATAAAATTTTTCTACCGGGTAATCTTTAACAAATCCATAGCCGCCGAATATTTGAACAGATTCGTTAGCAGCTTTGGTAGCAATTTCACTTGCAAATAATTTTGCTTTAGCAGCAGCAGAAAAGACCGGTTTACCGCTGTCTTTAAGTATTGCAGCTTTATATGTCATTAATCGTGCGGCTTCAATATCGGTTGACATATCAGAGAGTTTAAATTGTATTCCCTGAAATTCCGAAATAGGCTTGTTAAATTGTTTCCTTTCTTTGGAGTAGGCGATAGAAGCTTCAAGACAGCCCTGTGCAAGTCCAACGCTTAATGCGGCTATAGAAATTCTACCACCTTCAAGAATCTTCATTGCTTGAATAAATCCTTCTCCTTCAACGCCAATTAAGTTCTCTTTAGGAACAAGGCAATTTTCAAAAAGTAACTGAGTTGTTTCACTTGCACGCATTCCAAGTTTATTTTCTTTTTTACCGGCGCTGAAACCTGGATAACCTTTTTCTAATATAAACGCCGAAATTCCTTTTTTGCCTTTTGATTTATCAGTAATAGCCATAACAACTGCAGTTTTACCCGACTCTCCATGAGTAATAAAATTTTTTGTTCCGTTTAGAATATAATTATTGCCTTCTAATACCGCGGTAGTTTGCATTGCTGCAGCATCACTGCCGGAGGATGGTTCTGTTAATCCCCATGCACCTATAACTTTTCCGCTTGCTAGATCAGGAAGATATTTTTTCTTCTGTTCTTCATTAGCATGCATAAGAATATGATTTGTACACAAACCATTATGTGCTGCAACTGAAAGTGCAATAGAAGGATCAATCCTTGCTAATTCCTCAACAACAATTGAATATTCAACGTACCCTAATCCGGCTCCACCATATTCCTCCGGAACAAGTATTCCAAGAAAGCCTAAATCCCCAAGCTGCTGCATTATATCAATTGGGAATTTCTGGGTCTCATCATATTCCATAACAACAGGTTTTATAACATTCTCGGCAAACTCCCTGATTGTATCCCTTATTGTCCTTCTGTTTTCATCTAGCTCGATTATGAATTGACTGTTGTTGGTTTCCATTTCAGTTCCCGGCTTTTTTAAAATTATTGTATATTATTTCTGCAACCTGATAGGGAGAAGTGGTGCCGCTTATTACATTTTTCAGGGACTCACTTAAGAATAACTCACTCTCACTCGTCCACAATTCGTTCTTAAGAAAGTTCTCTGCAATTTCTTTTATTCTGATTTTATAATTTTCTTCACGCTTTTCTTTAAGAAGGTTATTATTTATCATGAATTTACGGTGCCGTTCTATTTCCTCCGCAATTTCAATTGTACCGACATTTTCTGATGCAATACATTTAATAATATTCGGCAGCCAATCCTTCTCTGTATGATCTCTCATCATTAAGATAGTTTTTAATGCTGTTTGTGCCGAATCCGAACCCGGGCGGTCACTTTTATTAAGTACGAAAAAGTCGGCAATCTCCATCAATCCCGCTTTCATTGCTTGAATCGAATCTCCCGATTCGGGTACTAAAACTACAATTGTAGTATCGGCAGTTTTTGCAATATCAAGTTCAGATTGCCCTACGCCAACAGTTTCAAAAATAATTATTTCATAACCGGCAGCATCAAGAACATCTGCGGCATCAATAGTTTTTTTACTTAGTCCGCCAAGACTACCTCGTGTAGCCATACTTCTAATGAATATTCCGGGATCATTTCCTATGTCGTTCATACGAACCCGGTCGCCAAGTAAAGCTCCGCCGGTAAATGGACTTGTTGGATCAACAGCTATAATACCTACTTTCTTATTCTGATAACGATAAAATTTAGCAAGCTGATTTGTTAATGTAGATTTACCTGCACCGGGAGGACCGGTTATTCCTATTCTATAAGCATTACCGGTTCTTTTATGTAATTCTTTTAGTAATTCAGCTGAGATAGAATTATTAGATTCAACAATACTTATTGCACGGGAAACATATCGTTTATCATTTTCAAAAATTTTCTCTGCAATTTCATTAACATTCATAAAAATTATTGCCTGTACAAATTAGTTTCATAAATATATTTTTTAACACTTTCAGGAACAAGAAAATCTACCGGCAAATTATTCCTTACACGCTCACGTATATCTGTTGATGATATTTCAATTGTTGGCGTGTCTAATAAAACAGCTTTTTCAAAATATCTGTTCCTTTTCTCTTCAATATCGGTTTTTCTTTTCATTACAACTAAAGAAGCAAGACGGATTATTTCATCAGGTTGATACCATTTTTCGAATACAAGCAGATTATCATAACCAATTATTAACTCAAGTGATTCATATTTTTCACTAAGATAAAGTAGGGTATTGTATGTATAAGATACGCCTTCAGCATTAAGCTCGTAATCGGAGTAGTCAAAGTAAGGTATATTGTTGATAGCAAGTTTAACCATATTAAGTCTATGCTCTGCAGAGGAGGACAAAAGATCTGTCTTATGAGGAGAGATATTACAAGGTATGAAAATTATCTTATCCAAATTTCTCTTTTCGAGAACATATTGTGCAGTAATTAAATGTCCGTTATGAACAGGATCGAATGTACCACCCAGAATTCCGGTTTTACTTTTCATTTTTATTTAGCGGTTTCTATTGGGAATAAATTACGCATTAAATTACGAAGTACTTCAACTTCATAATCATAGGTTGCTTTTAAATAACCTTCACTGTTTTTACTCTGCATCTTCTTGAATGCAAGTTTGATAGCAATTCTAAAATATTGCTTGCGGATGTTTTCATCAACCCAGCCCTTTTTTAATCTTAATGACGAGCTTATTATTTTGATATGATCTTTGGGTAGATTCAATAAATCGTATTCTTCATTTAATTCCGATTCGATTATTTCTTTTTCCTTATGGATTGCATACCTGAATATCAGAATAAAGTAAATTATAAGTCCTATCATAAAAGCAAATCCAAACATAAATGTGGTATTATAGCTTACTGTAAAATTCCACATGAAATGAAAAAACATTGCAAGCAATAACCCGGCAACAGGTAAAAATGATCTTGAAGTTTTCAAATTAAATTTAGCCATACCGAGAAATGCTCCGAACGTTGCAGTAGAAATCATATGCATAACAGCAGAGAATAATGAACGGACAAACACGAGAAAGATCCATGATGATAATGTATCGCCGTATGTAATAAAGTATGTAAAATTTTCTGTCATCCCGAAACCCAATCCAATTGCGCTTCCATAAACTAATCCATCTGTAATATTATCAAATTTTCTGGATTTAACAGACCAGAATAGAAATACTCCTTTTGCAATCTCTTCAGAAACGGGTGCGAAAAGTATTGTCTGGATAAGTGTATTTCCGGCACTACCGTCTTCCTCAATACCGGTAAAATTGCCCAGTAATGCACTTCCTAAAATTCCTAAAATAATTGCACCGAATGCACCCCATAGAAAATGTAAAACTAAAAATCGTAATGGTTCTCTTTCATATTTATCCATCCGCCAGATAATAATTAAATAAATTATCATCGGTATTATTGCAGCAAACAGGGAAGCATTAGTAGGCATTTTTTAACTCATATTCTTTATTTACAATAGAATAAAGAAACATCCTGAAGTTTTCTCTTATATCTACATATTTAATCATTTCTTGATTATAAATGAATTGGTAACTATATTTTGTCCCAATTTTTTTGCTCTTTGTTAAAATGATAATAAAATATACAAATTTTTCAGACGGCATCCATCAAATTATCTTTGATGAACCTGTCGAAAAAGTGGGTCTGGAAGATTTATTCTTTGGGAATGTTCATGTTGACTGCAAAATGGATAAATCCCAGCATCAGATTATATTGAAATGCGAAGCAGTAGTTAATTCTAAAATGGTTTGCGATAGATGTAACTACGAGTTTAATACACAATTAAATTCAAATTTCCAGTTGAGTTACATTTTTTCGAAGAATCCTGTAGTTTCTGAGGATTATAATGTAAAGTACCTTACTGCAGATCAGGATAAAATTGATATTAGCAAAGATGTTTATGAATATACTGAGCTATCAATTCCAATGAAAAAATTGTGCAGTGACGACTGCAAAGGTTTATGTCCCGTTTGCGGAATAAATCTTAACCAGGGTAGATGTAATTGTCACCTTGAAAAGATTAATGATATTTGGGAACCATTAAAAAAATTAAAATCTAATAACTAAACAAAGGTTAAACGATGCCTAATCCGAAACGTAAGATGTCTAAGAGTAGAAGAGATAAGCGCAGAACACATTATAAGGCAACTGTTCCTACCTTAAGTCGTTGCTCTAATTGTGGCGAACTTAAATTAAGCCATAGAGCATGCCCGAGCTGCGGTTATTATTCCGGCAGATCCATGTTCGTACCTGAATCCTAACATTCTTAAATATTTGTAAATGACACAAACAAAAAATGACATTAAATGCGTAATTGCAGTTGATGCTATGGGGGGCGATTATGCCCCTAAGAATGTTTTAATCGGTGCGCTCGATGCGTTAAACAAGAGTAATGACTTTGAACTTATTCTGGTAGGCGACAAAGAGAAAATTCTTGAGTCAGCTAAACTGGAGAACATTTCGATTGATGAGAAGATGATTTATCATACTTCTCAGATTATTGATATGGGTGATACTCCTACTCAAGCTTTAAAAACAAAACCTGATTCATCTATAGTTGTTGGTGCCAGACTTGTAAAAGAAAAAAAAGCTCACGCATTTGTTAGTGCAGGTAATACCGGCGCTATGATGGCGGCTTCTACATTGATAATTGGAAGAATTGAAGGCGTTAGCAGACCAACTATCGGTGCATCATTCCCGACTTCTCAAAATAAATTCTGCCTTCTGTTTGATGTAGGTGCAAGTGTTGACAGCAAACCTCAGCATTTATTCGAATATGCTATTCTTGGATCAATTTTTGCCAAGGAAATTTTTAACTGTTCTAATCCCTCAGTTGGCGTGTTAAGCGTTGGAGAGGAAGAGTCCAAAGGAAATGAGTTATCATTAGCTACTTTTAAACTTCTAAAGGAATCAAAACTTAATTTTATCGGTAATGTTGAAGGTAGAGATATTACTAAAGGAAACGTTGATGTTATTGTGTGCGATGGGTTCCTTGGAAATGTAATCCTTAAATTTGGCGAGAGTGTTCTTACTCTTCTTAAATCGCGTATTAAAGATTATTCAAAAAAAGGTCTTATCAACAAAATTTATGCACTTATCGTAAAAAAAGTTTTAAAAGTCTCTCTCAGCGATATGGATTATCAAACGCACGGCGGAGTTCCACTTCTTGGTGTTAATGGTATTAGCATTATTGGACATGGATCAAGTACACCTCTGGCAATAAAGAATATGGTATTACGTGCAAAAGAAATGTACGACAAAAATTTAATTCAGAAATTTCAGGAAGCATTAAAAGAATATGCCGTTACAAAATAGGAAACTGAATGCTGCTATTACTGCAGTCGGAATGTATGCCCCAGATAAAATTCTGGACAACAAATATTTCGAATCGATTGTTGAAACTAACGATGAATGGATTATAAGCCGAACCGGTATAAAGGAACGCCGTAAGATGGAAAACGGTGCTACCAGCGACATGGCCGCATTAGCTGTTCAGGACTTAATGAAAAATTCCGGTTTAAAACCGGAAGAGATTGATGTAATAATTGTTGCAACTGTTACACCCGATATGTTCTTTCCCGCATGTGCTTGCCTTGTTCAGGATAAAATTGGTGCAAAGAATGCATGGGGTTTCGATTTATCTGCTGCTTGTTCCGGATTTTTATTTGCCTTAGAAACAGGTGCTAAACTAATTGAAAGCGGAGCATATAAAAAAGTTGTTGTTGTCGGCTCAGATAAAATGACCGCAATTACAGATTATACAGATAGAAATACCTGCATTCTTTTCGGTGACCTTGCATCGGCAGTGTTACTCGAACCGACTGAAAATCTTAATTACGGAATAAAAGATACATTACTGTATGTTGATGGAACTGGTAAAGATAGTTTATATATGAAAGGTGGGGGAAGTTTAAGACCGGCTTCTCACGAAACTGTTGATAATAAATGGCATTATATTTATCAGGACGGTAAAGCTGTATTCAAAGTTGCAGTTAAAGGTATGGCTGATGTTTCTTATGATATTATGAAAAAGAATAATCTAACAGCAGAGGATGTTGCTTACCTTGTTCCGCACCAGGCAAATATGAGAATAATTGATGCTACTGCAGAGAGAATGGGATTATCTAAAGATAAGGTTATGATTAATATTGATCGCTACGGAAATACTACCGCTGCAACTATTCCATCATGTATTACAGAATATTACCGCAATGGCAAATTAAAGAAGGGCGATAATCTAATACTTGCAGCTTTTGGTGCCGGATATACATGGGGCGCAATCTATTTAACGTGGAGTATCGATTAGTGGGAAAAATAGCGTTCATATTCCCCGGACAGGGTTCTCAATACGTTGGAATGGCTAAAGATATTTACGAGAATTCAGTTGAAGCAAAAGAAATGATCCGTACTGCCGAAGAAGCTATTGGTGTTCCACTTTCTCATTTAATGTTTAATGGGCCCGAAGAATCGCTTAAACAAACAGATATTACTCAACCCGCTATTTTTGTTCATAGTGTTGTTCTGGCAAGCCTTATTCGAATTATTGAACCTGATATGGTAGCCGGTCATTCATTAGGTGAATACTCTGCACTGGTATCTGCTAAAGCAATTCAAATTTATGAAGCTATTAAACTGGTTGATGTTCGAGGTAAAGCTATGCTGCAAGCCGGAATTGAACAGCCCGGTACTATGGCGGCAGTTGTTGGATTAATGCCCCAAAAACTTGAACAAATTTGCAACGATGCCTCTTCCTCTGGAATCGTTCAATGTGCAAATTTTAATTCACCCGGGCAAATTGTAATTAGCGGTTCGGTTGAAGGTGTGAGAGCAGCTATGGAAATTTGTAAAAAAGAAGGTGCAAAGCTTGTTAAAGAATTAGTTGTTAGCGGTGCGTTTCATTCTCCGCTTATGGCTTCGGCAAAAGATAAATTAAAAACGAAACTTGATACTACTCCTTTTTATGATTCTAAAATTCCTGTTTATACAAATGTAACTGCCGGACCGGTTCAGGATAAAAATCAAATTAAAGATCTTTTATTCGAACAATTATCAAAACCGGTTAGATGGGAGGAAACTATTGTTAATATGATTAATGATGGTGCGGATGAATTTTATGAAATTGGCCCGGGTAAAGTCTTACAAGGATTGGTTAAGAGAATCAATCCTGATGTTAAAATATTCGGGATTGATAAATTCAGTGATGTTGAAAGGTACCTTTGATGCAAAATAAATTTGAGAAAATGATCAATGGATTTTACATTGATCCTCAAATCTTTACCACTAAGTTTGTTAAAGCATGCGATGCATGCATCTGTAGCGGTGAATGCTGTTATTATGGTGTTTATACTGATAAAAAGGAATATGAAAAAATTATTAGTATGAAAGACCGCATTATCAAATCGATGGATGATTCCCAGCTTAAAGATCCGTCCGCATGGTTTGAAGAACCGGAAACAGATCCCGATTTTGAATCCGGTATTGCAGTTGGTACTGAAGTTTATAACGGAAAATGTGTTTTCCTCGATAAACAGGGATTTTGTACCCTTCAAAAAATGGCTATAGAAGATGGTGAATTCAAGTGGAAATATAAACCATTGTATTGTATATTATTCCCGCTTGTTATATTTGAAGGGGCACTTACCGTAGATGACGAGCATATTGATAGAATGCACTACTGTAGCGTAAATAAGAACCAAACAGTTACTATTTTTGAACATAGCCGTGATGAAATTAGGTATTTGCTTGGTGAAAAAGGTTTTGAAGAATTAATTCAATATAGAGAAGAATATCTCAACTCAATTAAGGAAGAAAAAATTGCAATCCAAAAATAAGAGAGCTATTGTTACCGGTGGTACCAGAGGAATTGGTAAAGCTATTGTAAAAGAGCTTGCATCCAAGAGTTGTTGCGGTGTTCTTTTTTCGGATGTTGCTTTCATTTATAATAGCTGCGATGAATGTGCTGCTGAAATTGAAAGGGAAGTTGGAAGTCTTGATACAAAAATTATCGGGTTCAAAGCTGATGCAACTTCTTTAGAAGAAGCCCAGAGAACGGTTGATGCAGCAATCGAAAAACTTGGCGGCGTTGATATTCTTGTTAATAATGCCGGTATTACAAGGGATAACCTTCTTTTAAGAATGTCAGAAAAAGAATGGGACGATGTTATTAATGTTAACCTGAAAAGTGTTTTTAATTATACTAAAGCTGTTCTTAAACATATGGTTAACCAGCGCTACGGAAGAATTGTTAATATTGCGTCTGTGGTTGGTTTAATTGGAAATGCCGGTCAAGCTAATTATGCAGCATCCAAATCCGGTATAATCGGTTTTTCTAAATCAATTGCTCGGGAAGTCGCTTCAAGAAATGTTACTGTTAATTGTGTTGCTCCCGGTTTTATAGAAACAGATATGACAAAAAGTTTGAATGAAAAACAGAGAGAGTTACTCTCTCAAAATATTCCGATGAAAAGAATGGGTAAACCGGAAGATATTGCACGTGTAGTCGGTTTCCTATGTAGTCCCGATGCTGATTATATTACGGGGCAAGTTATTGCCGTTGATGGCGGAATGACAATGTAAATAGATTAATTAATTATTATTTATCAACATTAAAGGAGTACTAAATGGACGTTGAAGCAAAAGTAAAATCTATCATTATGGATAAACTCGGGGTTGAAGAATCTCAAATTACACCAGAAGCTTCATTTACAAACGACCTCGGCGCAGATTCTCTTGATATAGTTGAACTTGTTATGGGCTTCGAATCTGCTTTCAACATTTCTATCCCCGATGAAGATGCAGAAAAAATCTCTACCGTCGGTGATGCTACTAAATATTTGAAAGAAAAATTAGGCTAATATTTTTATGGGAATGGTTTGATAAGTTATTCAATACTTTTCAAACTGTTCCCATTTCTTTCATCAAATAATATTCGGAGAGTTAATGAGTAAAAGGAGAGTTGTAATAACCGGTATTGGTGCGGTTACACCAATTGGTAATAACGCTCATGATTTTTGGGAAGGACTTATCTCAGGTAAAAACGGAGCCGGTTTAATAACACGCTTCGATGCATCGTCTTTTCCAACTCAATTTGCTTGCGAAGTAAAAAACTTCGATCCCCTTATGTACATTGATAAAAAAGAAGTAAAACGGATGGATCCTTATACTCATTACGCTCTTGCTACTGCAACTATGGCATTAGAGGATTCTAAAATCGATCTTTCAAAAATTGATAACGAACGTGCAGGTGTTATATTTGGCAGCGGTATCGGTGGTATTGTTACTCTTACCGATGTCCATTCTCAATTTCTTGAAGGTGGTTATAAAAGAGTAACCCCATTTTTCGTCCCGATGATGATTCCTGATATAGCAGCTGGTCAAATTTCAATTAAATATGGATTGAAAGGACCTAATTATGCTACAGTTTCTGCCTGTGCTACATCTTCGCATGCTATTGCAGATGCATTTATGCTTGTTCAACGAGGCTCTGCAGATATTATTTTCAGCGGTGGATCGGAATATTCAATAATGCCTCTTGCTGTGGCCGGGTTCTGTTCTGCCCGTGCACTTTCAAATTGGAACGACCGATACATGGAAGCATCTCGTCCGTTTGATAAAGACCGTAATGGATTTGTTATGGGCGATGGTGGCGGCACTATTGTTCTTGAAGAGTTAGAACATGCATTAAATCGCGGTGCTAATATCTATGCTGAAATTGTAGGTATTGGACTTACCGGCGATGCATTCCACGTTACTGCTCCTCCTCCCGGCGG
>JAGVBL010000195.1 GCA_020059785.1 Ignavibacteriales bacterium
GAATTTATTGTCTCAGCTTTTTATAAGGAAGGTGAATTCATCCCCAATAAAGAAATTTGTAATTATTCCTGGGTAGAAGAATCTGAAATCCAGGAGACAATTGATAATCTTGTCACAAATGGGTACTAGTAGATGTCCGATATAAATTATTCAATCCGAATTATTGATGATAAAGGGCGCTGTATTCCAAATTCTAAAGTCCATGTTCAATTTGATATGACTCATAATAGCGGCTTCACTGATTATGATAGCTGAGTGTCGTTTTGTAAAAATAGTCTTATGTATATTGCTGCATATGCTACAATCTATTTCAGAGATAAAAACTTGGCTCCCTCTACGCAGAAAACAGTAGGATATATCATTCAATCAGTAAGGATATTTTTTATATCAATAAAAACTGAGTTGGCCTATTAAAATTGAATCAGCTAAAAAACTTTTAGCAGTTTTTTAATGATAATCAAACACCAATTAATATGTTTTTATTATCGGATTAATAAACTGATACCGAACAAACCCAAATATTATTTTAGTCTTTTCTTTCTTTGGTGTGGGTCCCGTTTTCTTGAATAACTTTCCATTCGTTATCAAATTTTTTAAATACCATTGTCCAGCAACCATTATCAGTTAAAGTATCTCCGCCAGTCGTCAAAAATTTACCTTTAAACTCAAATGTACACGTTGCCGCATCATCAGAAAGAACATATGTAAACATCCTAATTGGTTCCAGTTCAATAAACCTGTCAACATTTTCAAATGATTTTTTTATAAATTCTTGGAAGGTTCTATAATCGGTAGTAAGTATTACCCCGTCACCAGCAAATAAATATCCCTCTTTATCAGCTCTTAGAGCTACATAAGTGTCGTAATTCAAAGTTTTTGGATTAAAAAAGTTTTTTACAGTCGTTTCTACTTCCTTAGCAATCTGATTTTTTTGATCTTCGGTTAATGTCGACTGGCACCCGGAAACAAAAAATGCAAGTAATAATGCGGATATAATTTTCATAGCAACTCCATTTAGTATGATAATTGTGAACAAAGGTTTAAGAAATAAATTTATCTTATCAACAACTACTTCATTCCATCTATCTATTGATTTGAATTGCGTGATCAATATTAGACTGATGTTTGAAAAAAATCAAGCAGAATGTTTGTCTTATAAGATATTCAGCTTATAACAAAAACTTATTGGTATGGGTAGTTCTACAAGGATTGATTCATTTACTCAAACAATATTAATTGAGATATGTAGCATTCTCTCATTCAATGCACTTTTTGTCCTAATTCATATGTGAAATTCGTGAACCAAGGATAATTATGGAAGCTTCGCAGGAGTTCAGTAAGGCGTCTGATTTTTTATAAAATTATAATTAGTACTTCTTACTCTCCTAATTATTTTATACTTGCTCTTATAAATTTAATCTGTTAATTTCTCAATGCCTTCAAATCAATATTGGTTTAAGTTGTATGAGCTTAATACCTATTCTTCCCTTAGATCTTTCGATAAAAACAAAATTAAATATAGAAAGCACAATATCCTTAAAGGGCTTTGTGCTTTTTAATCATAAATAAAATAATTAATGCTTGCGGGTTTCTACGCTGTCTTTTTAACGGTCTTGTCTGGAATCTTTATGACGGTCTTGGCCGGCTTCTTTTTGACGGCTTATTCTTCTTAAGACAATATATCCGTTCGCAGCATAAATATATGTTATACAACAGTACAATTAATAGTTGGTGAATATGAGAAAATTATTTACGGTTAAATTTCCACTCGTAAAACAATACGATCAAAAAGATTGTGGACCCGCAGCTTTATTAAGCATTGTAAAATATTATGGAGGGAATTCTTCATTACCGTATTTACGTGAACTTTGTAATACAAATTTACGAGGTTCATCAATGCTTGATGTTGTTAATGCTGCCAAAATAATAGGTTTCAAAGCAATTGGCGCTTCTGGCGAGTATGAAGATTTATTAAAGGAAAAAATGCCTTGTATTGTGCACCTAATTATCGATGACAAGTTAAACCACTTTTCAGTTGTATATAAAATTAAAGATGATAAAATATTTATTGCTGATCCTGGGAAAGGAAAATACTGGTTATCAAAAAACGAATTCTTAAAAATGTGGAAAAGCAAGTCAGCTATTTTGCTTCACCCTGAAAGCGGAATAATAAGTCAAAAAGTTCCAACTTGGTACAACTGGCTTTATACATATATCCAAAAAGAAAGCTCGTGGATTTATCAATCATTATTCCTTGGAACAATTTACACTTTGCTAGGACTTGCAACTGCGTTTTTCGTTCAACTTTTGCTAGATAAATTTATACCGCAAAAAGATTATACAAAGATTCTTTACAGTGGTGGCTTTTTGCTCTGTATACTTTTTATCAAATCGATAGCCGGTTATTTGCGACAAAGATTTTTAATCGTTCTTAATAAAAACATAAACATCAATATTAATTCAGATTTTCTTGAACATTTATTTAAGCTGCCGAAGAAATTTTTTGATTCTCGTAAAACGGGTGATATAACAGCAAGAATGAATGATGCTATTCGGATTCAGAATACAGTTTTACAAATAGCGGGGGTTTCTATAATTGATGCATTTGTAATAATCGCTTCATTTTTACTGATGTTCTATTTCGCACCAATATTAGCTCTACTTTCACTTACATTGATTCCTATCTATGGACTTGTGTTACTTGTAAGTGTCAAGAAACTTAAGAGCCAACAAAACGATGTTATGAAAGGATACGCTTTGGTTGAATCAATGTATATCAATAGTCTCAAAGGAGTAGACGAGATAATAAGCTATACTGCCGGTAGTTTTTATTCTAAGATTAATAAATTCTTATTTGGCAATTTCCAAGAAAGAATTAAAGTACTTGGTTTTACGCAAGCCAATTTGTCCCTCTTTGCCGAATTATTCAGCAGTATAATAATTATTGTTTTGTTAACGAGTGGTGCTTTGCTTGTAATAGAGGGTAAATTTTTTATTGGAGAAATGATGGCAGCTTACTCATTATTGGCAAATATAATTCCGGCTGTAAATCGTTTTGTAAATACTAACATTGTTTTGCAAGAAACATCAATTGCTTCAACAAGGTTGATGGATATGCTTTTAGTTGAACAAGAAGATGAAAAAGTTGGTATTGGATTTAAGTTAAAAGAAAAAATATCGCTTAAAGAAGGTTCGTTTTCCTGGAATGCAAGAGAGTATTTATTCACAAATATTAACCTTGATATAAAAAAAGGACTAATAACTTCGTTATGGGGTAAAAGTGGTTCCGGTAAAAGCACACTTGTTAAGATTATACAAAGAAAATATAATCTTAATGCCGGTGATCTATTTGTTGATGAAATAAATGCAAGCGAAATTAATTTATTTCAATATAGACAAAGAATCGGGGTTGTTCCCCAATCAATTAAGATATTTGATGGAACTATTGCTGAGAACATTTTGCTGGGGAGAGATATTAAAGATTATTCTTTGCTACAACAACTGATAGTTGAGCTTGGGCTTTTGCCGTTCTATCAGAGCTTTGAATTTGGACTTGCGACTATTGTTGGAGAAGATGGGCGAGAATTTTCCGGCGGAGAACTACAATTAATTTCTCTTACAAGAGCTTTGCTGAATAAACCGGATATATTAATAATTGATGAAGGTTTGAGCGGTATTGATGTCGAATATGAAAAAATGATATTTGATGTTTTGAAGAAATATTCCGCAGCAAATGCAGTATTACTAATTACTCATAATCTTCATTCAATAATGAAGACGGATTATGTCTATGTTCTATCAAAAGGTATGATTTCACAGCAAGGAAGACCACAAGAATTAATCTCTCGCACCGGTCATTTTAAAAATATTTGGGAAATGAAAGAAAGTATGTACAGTAATAAAAAGGAAACGGTAAATGAATGAAACTATTTCAGTCGAACCCAATTACAAAAATGAGCGCCTGATTGAAACCTGGCAGCTATATTTATTAATAACAGTATTATCAGTAATAATATCGCTTGCTTATCAAAAAATTATTATGACACAAGAAGTTTATTATTCTATATACAGCAGTCAGATGGAAGAATATAGAATAGATGACCTTATTAGGTTTATAGAAAAATTTCAGATTTGGGGTTACATAGCAACTCCATTATTTATTTGGCTACGGTTAGCATTTGTTGCTTTTCTTATTCAATTGCCTTTTATGATAAAATATATCGAAATACCTTTTAACGAAATATTCAGAATTACAGCTTTCGCTTTTTTGGTTTTACTTTCAGCAGATGTAGTTAGGTTTTTTTATTTGTTTTTTCTTCCCAAGGAATTAATTACGGCTGATGCTTTAATGATGACACCTTTAGCCATAACGAACTTATTAAATAAAAATAATTACTCAGAAATAACGTATTTGTTTTTAAGCAAAATAAATGTATTTGAATTTTTCTGGACTTATATCGTTTATCGAGAGCTTTATCGAACTGGTAAGATAAATAAGATAGATTCTTTACTGGTTGTAATGAGCGTTTGGTTCGGAATACTGGTTTTCATAATCGCGTTAAATCTATTTTTAAGAACATTATGAATCTCAAAAATATTATCAGATATGCCTTGGGAGCTGTTTTTCTTATTTCAGCTTTATTGAAATTAGTAGACTATAATTCAACCGTTGAGTTATTTACAAGTATACTCGGATTTGAAATTATGCTTACGAAAATATTTTTAGGTCTGTTAATAATACTAGAACTCATCATTGTCTATTTGTTGATAGCAGATTACATTAAAAATAAAGTCGTATTTCTTTCAATAGCTGGAATGATTACATCTTTTATTATAGTGAATCTTTTTTTCTTTTTGAAAGGATATAGCAACTGCGGTTGCTTCGGTAAATCAATTAGTACTGCACCATTATCGTCAATAATCAAAAATATCATTTTGTTATTTGGGCTTTATTATTTGAAAAGATTAAAAACGGCCGAAAATAGGAATGAAACCCTAAGAGGACTTCATAAATGAAAAAGAAAATAATCGCAGTATCTTTTATGGTAATTTTTATTGGAGTTGTGATTGGGATTGTAATACAAGGCACAAAACCGGAAATATTGCCTATTGGAAGTAAACTTCCGCTAATTACTTACATATCATTGAACGGTTATGATACCTTAAAAACAGACTATCAATATAAAATACTCGTTTTGTTTTTCAGCAAAGAATGTTCTCACTGCAAATATGAACTTGGTATTCTAAATGAAAAGTTAGATAAGCTGGAAGGAACTGCAATTTATCTGTTTACAGCAGACGATAGCTATCTAAAGAGTGAAGAAATAAAAACAAATGAAGCACTCTTATCTAACCGTAATGTAAAATACGGGATAGTTAACAAAGAAAATTTTGACGCAACTTTCGGTAGTCTTGTAACGCCTTCGCTTTATTTTTTCAGTAAAGATGGAATTCTTACAGAAAAAATAAAAGGTGAAACAAAGATTGAAAGAATAATCAAAGAATTAAAAAAATCCGATAGTCCGGAATATCGGGTCAGCGGCAGTAAATAATTTGTCCTTTGCCGCGGGACATTAGTTAACTACATTAAACAAACAAAAATGGAGGTTCTTATGAAAGAACTAAGTGTAGAGCAAATGCAACAAATCAATGGCGGCGAGCTATTGGCTTGTGGGGCCATGATTTTAGTAACTGTAGTTGGCGTCGCTGGTGGCCTAGGCGCCTTTGCAATCGGTTTTTTTGTTGGTTCCCTTTTTTCTAAAAATAGTCCATGTTAAAAGGAGATGCAATATGAAAGAAATAACAAATATCGAAGAATTAGCTAACATTAATGGTGGTAACCTTCTGGATGCTGGTTGTGCAATCTGGGGTGGTATTGTTGTTGCCACTGGAGGTGGTGCTGCCGCTAATCCAGTAGGTGGTTTTGCCACTGCTTTTTGTGCTGGTTATGCAATCGCCCGGCTGTTTGGTTAATTCATAAAAATATAGCTCCGATGCATAATCGGAGCTATAGAATAATTCAATAAAAATAGGTAAGATTATGATTTTAACATTATCTAAGGTAGATAAATATTTAAATAATACGCATGTACTGAAAAACATAAGTTTCAGTTTATCCAAAGGCGAGACAGTAGGATTGATTGGACCAAACGGTGCTGGAAAAACTACATTATTGAGAATTCTCGCAACACTTTATAAACCTTATAATGGCACGATTACTTTTGACGATCGCGATATTTTTGTAAACTCTACTGATTTTAGGAATATCATTGGATATATGCCAGAAGAATCTGGCTTTTATAATAAACTAAGTGCCCTCGAAAACTTAAGTTTTTATGCGAGTTTCTTTGGTAACATAGCTGAAGCAAATATCTTAAATCAACTCAAGGAATTTGATCTAAACCCACATAAAAAAGTTGGCACCTTTTCAAAAGGCATGAAACAAAAATTATTATTCATTAAATCAACCATACACAATCCAGATATCTTGATCCTGGATGAACCCTTTAATGCTCTTGACCCAAGCATTAGAATTAATATCAAAAATATCATAAAAAATCTTTCTAATGCTAACAAAATAATAATTTTCAGCAGTCACATATTAAGCGATTTAGAGCAACTATGTAACAGATATATTTTTTTGAAGAAAGGAGAAATAGTTTCAGACATTCGGAAAACTCGAGAAGATAATTCTCAAGAAATAAATATCGAAGAATTATATAGAGAGATAATGACATGAAGATAAATAATATTAAAAAAATTTTTATGCACCAGATAAAAGTTAATAAGCTAAGATTACTTCTTTCATTACCAGGTTTTATGATAGTGATTTTAATATTTATATTACCATCGATTATCGATTATCAAAATATTCAATTAAATAATTACTCTGAATTACTTAGTTTATACCGTCAGCAAAATCCATCACTAGACAATAATAATCTCACAATTATCATGCTTACAGATATAAAACTGTTAAATTATCTTCTAACATTGACATTTATTATTCCCCTGTTTTTAACTATTGACTTGATAGTTAAGGAAAAGGAGGAGAGAACCATAGAAAATTTATTCTCGTTACCAATAAGCGATTTTGAAATCCTTTTAGGTAAAGTTTTGGTTAGTTTACTCACAACTATTATTTTGATTTGGTTTTTTTATTTCTCTACTCTCATAGTTTCATACTATTATAATTATATGTTTCTTATATCCCATATAATTAGCGTAAAATGGCTTTTTTCTATTTTCATTTTAATTCCGGTTATATCTTATTTTATAAATGTTGTGGCTATAACTATTTCGTGCCTTGTAAACAAGTATCAAACATCTCAATTCGTAGCCGTTTTAGTATTATCCCCATTTATGATTTTCTTTGTGTTGCTAAGTAATGGTACGCTCATTTTTTACAATAGCTATTTAATACTTCTTTTTGTTTTTACTTTAATTACTAGTATAGCATTCTCAAAAATTTCAATAAAATTATTTAATCGGGAAAAAATATTAATCAAGTTCTAGCTGATTTTTCCGAATAGATATCTCCTGGATTTAGATAAATTATTGAGAGATGTTGTATAACAAGCCAATCAAGCGGACGCCGTAATCGCTTTCGGCATTTTTGTAATTATTGGCTTTGTAGTTCCGTGTATTGTTGCTTTGTAAAGTAGTTCTGTTAAATAAATGTTTTTAAAATTATTGGCAGTTGTTATTTAAGCGGCATAGCTTTTCTGGGGCGACCGCTTATTGGCGACACCGTTATGTTTCAAACAAAATATTATTTGTGTAAGTGTAATCAACCAAGTTGGTCTGTTGTTCGGGTTTCGTTCTATGTTCAAGATGTTGCTTAGTTCCAGTTTTGTTTTCAAAGAAAAATTGTTCTTTCAAAGTTGGTTTAAAAACACGTCAAGTTGGTTTGTAAAAAATTGGGTGGAGGATTACGAGATTAGTTGTTATACTGAAGTGGGTAAATTCCGGGGTTAGATTCTGTTCTCCACATTAAAGAAACAATGATTCACATTAATAAATGGTTCACAAAGAAGTCAAAGTAGTTCGACAATTGTTACAAAGTAATGTTTGAGAAAAAATCATCATTGCCAAATAATAACATTTTGCACTATGTCGGCGTGGAGTTAATTAGTTATTGTGTTTCAAAGAAGGTAGTTTCTTTTATCAAATACAAAAATCGCCAAGTTCATAGAAAGTAAAACATAACCAGCAACTCAAAGCGACCGCGTCTTTGACGCAGTCGTTTGATGTGGTTATTGGGTTTAGTATTTCAGAGTTAGTTTGTTGTTCAAAGTTGATTTGTAAAACGAAGTTGATTAATAAATAAAGGTAATTGCCGTAAGCGTCATTGTAATTATGGGCGGCGCTTTAGTTGCAACGTCGTTATATGCTTCAAGAATTATTATTAAATTAAACCAGCATTCTAAGGACGTAAATAATGACAATAAAACTAGTTCTTAATAATAGTAGAATATTTAACCAACAAATAATTAGTGTTATTAGTGAAGATTATAAAATCCTTGGCCTAGATAATAATTCTTATGAGCAATTGTTAAATGACTTTAATGCTGGGCATAAAATTAAAATTATATCAAAAGAAGAAGAGAGTTTTAAGGAAAATTATGATATAATAATTGATAAAATCTATATTGGTAATGTAATTCTACTTTTTGATTGTTTTACAAGATATTGGGAAATTGATATTCTAATTTTTACAGCTTATCGTGGTAGAGGTTACTTTAAACCTATTATTGAAACATTAATCAAATTATTACCTGCTAGAAAATTTGAAGCAAATATATTAGAAACAAATAAGTCATTTTCGATTATCCAATCTAAACTTCTTCAAATTGGATTTATACAAACAGATGAAGGCATAACCAACGCAGAAGGTATATTGGTGTATAATTACAAAATAGACGATCGTATATGAAAGCACATATTGTTCCGTCATTTTTTGATGCTTATTCAAAATTATCAAGTCAAGAAAAATCTTTAACAAAGAAAACCTTAAATAATTTTATTTCTGTACCAGAATTAAAGGGATTAAGATTCCATCAAGTAAATTATTTCCATAGTCTTTCTGTTAATATGGATTTGAGAATAATTACTTTTTTAAAGGAGGACTCTTATTATATTGTTTACGTAGATCATCATAATGAAGCTTATAATTGGGCAAGAAAAAGGAAACCCATAATAAATGAAAATGAGTCGTTTTTTGAGTTGGTCGAATATGATAACAATAAAAAAGTCGACAATAAAATAAAAACTGAACTTTCAAAAACAAACGATGGTTACGCCAACATAGTTGCTGAATTAAATAAACGTGTTGATGATGATGAAAAATTAGAATACATCTCTACCTTTTCTCCACATATTCAAGAGATTCTGTTAAACTCACTAAATACTGACCAAATTAATTCATTGAGTAATTCACAAATATTTACATTTACTACTGATAATGATTTGGAAATTGCACTTAAGTATCCACTTGATAAATGGAGAATATTTCTACACCCTGCACAAAAGGCAATCGCACTTCAAAATACAAACATCAATGTTTTAGTGAGTGGTTTTGCTGGTACCGGGAAAACAGTTGTATTAATCCATAGGCTAAAATACATAATAAGTCTTAATTCATTTGATCAAATAATAGTGCTTCTTCCAAAACCTGAAGAACTAAAGCATTTGGTGTCTGAAATGTTAAATAAAATTATTGATGAAATTCCATCAAATGTAAAAATAATGGTCCCATCACCTCAAAAAGATTTTAAATATTTTATTAAAAATATTAATCATTCACTTAAGTGTCATATTCTTATTGATGAATTTCAATCATTTGGCTTACATTACTTTCGCCATTTTGATTTTCTTATAAAAAATAAAAATATTTATTGGACAATTCTATTCGATCCTGCCCAAAAATATTACTCAGTACAATTCGAAAAATTTATAAATGATAATTTTGTTCCCATATATTTAAATTATGCTTATCGCAATACTAAACAGATTCTGGATTATTCTAAAAAGTACAAAGATAAATATTTACAAATTATGCCAGATATACCATCCGCGTTCTATCCACTAGAACCAATTACTACAATTAATGGACTTCCAATAAAATTATTATCTACATCATATGATAAACTTGACGAGTTGATTAATAAAGAAGTAAACTTTCTTTTAAGCAAATATGAGGATGATGAGATTGTATTAATTAATAATTATCCTTATGACTCAGTCCTTAAACCACGTAGGTTAATATTTAATTATGAAAAATGGAAAATAAAAACAGTACAATATTCAAAAATTGGTGGTTTGGAATATAAAGCTGGTATTATTCTTGGTGGAGATAGAATAAATGTCGACAATCGGAAGGATCTAGCAAATGCTTATACATATATATCAATTACTAGATTTAGAGATTATTTAATAATTATAAATATATTTTCAAACAGCATATAACCTCTTTAATAAGTAAAAAGTCAAGAAAGAAAGATAGAATATATGAGTTAAGAGTTATTGGTTTTGGTTATTCTTTTTTTACATTGCTGTTTTATTTGTACATTTTCGAACCCACGCTGTTATAAATAATTTGGAACGTTTTATGGGTATAAAGGACTTCTTGGCTTTACTAGTTTCTGTTATTGCTATTACATTATCATTGGTTACATTTTATCTCCAACGCATTAGAAAAAAAGATAAAGTAATTGGACATCTAATCTCAACCGGCGATGTAAAATCTCAAGGCAACTATGATCAATATGCAGAATATTCTATTAGTAACATAGGTGATACCCAGTTGGTTATTAAAAATGTTAAGGTATTAAAGCCATACCCTTGGGGTTTCGATGAATTTACCTCTCAAACAAATAATGTCCCATTCATTCTTAAACCAAATGAGATTTCTATCGTTAATGTAACGTATGATTCAAGACACTTTAAACCCGAGAATATTGTTCACATTGAATTTGGAATCTTTAGTCCTAATGGCAGGGGATATAAATTAAGACACTCTTTTGGTCAGTTATTAGATAGCATTGACGGACAATGGGATATCTTTATTTTGAATAAAGAGCATGAAGTATCTTAATATATTTTGTTATAGCAAGAATATTTAGTTAATCAAATTATCTATCTTTTATTAATCTTTAATTATCTCTTTCATTCCCCACCGCAAAAGCACGCCAGCAGTATATCATTTCATACTGGCTTTACATAACACCACATTATTTGCTTTACATACCTAACCTTTGTAGTTAATCTTTCCATTTGTGTAAATACTAAAATCCGTATATCGCAAATAATGGGCATTATGTAAGCTTTTGCGGCTATTCGTCTAAGACTCTTCTGAAAAGAAAGGTTTTGTTTCGCAAAATAATATTTGGCTGAAAAAAACAGTCAAAAAATATTTTGCTCAGTTAATCCGCCTCTGGCGGATAAAAAGATTTTGCTCCATTCAGTTTGACACTCCATTCCGCAAAAACTTTTTAGGTTTAGTTTCGCTCACAACTAAAAAAAGTATAAAGCACTTTTTTCAATTGCTCGCTCATTTTGTAGTGCTGCAAATTATTCGGTTCAGTCTTGTCATAGTTTTTGTATCAAAAACATACGCCAATCCTTCACCTCATAACTTGCTTTTTTATCTCCTTACATCAACAACATTCCTTTTATTGTTGATTGTGCTCACTACGTTCGCACTTCATAAAAAGCATAAATAACGCCAGCAGAAGTAAATTTAAGCCTCAAAGGAATCCGGCACGCAAGGGTATATAAACACCCGGCTTCGCCGGGCGCCCTTGCGTGCCACCTTTTCGGCTTCTTGGCTCGCTCCGCTCGCCGGTAATGTTTAGCTGGCGTTATTTTTATTTTTTTTTTGGAGTAGAAGTGCTTAGTTCAACAGTCCTCTTTTCGAAATCCTTCAAGGGTTACTTGATTCGCTTAATTGAGATGCAAGGACGTTACTTCGTTAATCTCTTTCATCCAAACGGTTATTTCAAATCATTCAGGTTCAATTCCGTTCTGCCGGCTTATGCTTTTATAAGTAAAATAATCAGTTCATTAAAATCTAAGTAGGTCTATTATGTCTGTAATTCAAAAAGTAATTCTGTTAAAACTTCATCAGCATTTAGTAAGTAATAATTACTTTAATGCTGCCAATCATGTTTGGCAAATTCTATTAAGCAAACAAATTCCAAACGGGCTTAATCTTTCTATTCTCCGTATTCATCTCCTCTCTTATTTCAACCTGCAATTAGTAGAAACTTATTTTCATTCAATGCAAGAGGAAAGATCATGGAAAATCTGAATTTCGTTTCGGTTGCAAGTTATGCGTTGAAAAATCATTGCTCTTTTATCGGCGGTCGTCCTGCATCTGACGTTCTTAATGGTTTTAATGGAGAAATAATTTTTATGTTCAAAAAAGATTATTTCGGCAACCTATTTATTCAATGGGTTCGCTATTCTTTTAATGCTTCACAATACCAGGAAAAAGTTCTGCTCTATAAGGGGAAAGAATATGCAGCTCTCTTTCTTCTTATTCCTCAAAAAATCCCTTCAAAGTTCTTATACAGTTTCAAAACTTTCTCCAAATCCTGCGCTTATCTGCTCGGTTATTTTTTAAAGTAAATAAGGCAATTTTTATGAAATCAGAACAGGAAACATCTAAAGCAAAAGCACTCCGGCGGGCTCGTATGCTTTCTAATTATACAAGTTATGTTGCAGTTGTCGAATCATCCGGCAAATATGATATTGAGTTCGAACCGCCTTTCTTAAGACCATTCGAGAAATTATTAATTGAATATTCAAAAGGTAAAAAGGTATCAAAATGAATAATGAAGAAAAACAAATCTATCGTAAAGAAAAAATGGCTAGAATAAAAGCCATTAGAGAAAAAATACTCTCCCTTTCTCAAGAAGAAAGAGAAGCCCTTTCATCAATCTCCATTCCTACTATCGAAGGAAGATTTCTTTCAATGCATAATGTATTAATGATCGTTTCTCAATTCTCATTTACGCCAACCGTAGTCGGCGGATTTAAACAATGGCTCAA
>JAGVBL010000346.1 GCA_020059785.1 Ignavibacteriales bacterium
AAATAATCTTTTGGTGCATCCTGAGTAACAAATCCGGCTTCTAACAATTTTTCAACATACGGCATTGCACTTCCATCACCAATGGGTGGTTCAATTCCGTCAAGCTCAATAATTATGTTATCAATTTGTAACCCGACAACGGCTGCAAGTACATGCTCTATTGTATGAACTTTTGCATCTCCTAAAGCCAGTGTTGTTCCGCGGGATGTATCTACAACATAATCTGCATTTGCCGGAATTTCAGGTCGGCCGCCAAGATCTACGCGGACAAATTTAACACCGTGATTTTCAGATGCTGGTTTGAACGTCATTGTGCATGATGTACCGGTGTGAAGTCCTGTTCCGGAAAGTGAAACGGCTTTAGCAATAGTTCTTTGGAGTTCTAACATTATTTACCTTTCAATTCGGTTAAATCAGAAATTTTCTGTTCCAAAGATGCAATTTTTTCTTCTAATTTCTTAATCTTTTCTGTTAATGAAGGGACGTTCCTAATCTGAGCTTCCAATCGAAGTTGTTGAGCCATATCCTGTGCCGGTGACCCCCGGTATTTACCGGCTTTATCAATTGATTTGGAGACACCCGATTGTGCGCCAATTATTACCTGATCAGCAACTTCTATATGACCTACAAACCCGGATTGACCGGCAATCATACAATGTTTACCAATTTTAGTGCTTCCGGATATTCCGGATTGTGCGGCTATTGCCGTATGATCACCTATAACAACATTATGAGCTACCTGAACAAGGTTATCAATTTTAACACCTTTCTTTATAAGTGTGGAACCAAATGCAGCGCGGTCGATTGATACATTTGAACCGAGTTCAACATCATCTTCAAGAATTACATTTCCAATCTGAGGAACTTTTTCATATTCACCTTTTTCGTTTGGAATGTAACCGAATCCATCAGAACCAACAACAGTATTTGAATGAATTATTACGTTATTACCAAGGATGCAATTTTCTCTAATAGTAACATTCGGATATATTAAACAATTCTCTCCCACATGTACCTTTTCCATTAAAACTGTATTGTGGTAGATCATGGAGTTATCACCGATTGAACAACCGGAAGAGATAACAACGTTTTTACCAATGCCTACGTTTTTACCAATCTTTGCTGATGGATCGATCGAAGCTGATGGATCAATACCATTTAAAATAAATTTGGGTTTCAAGAAAGTAATAACAAATTTATGAAGCGCCACATTAGGGTTACTGACTTCAATATAACTGATGTCAGTTCGGGTTTTTTTGAATTCCGGCGAGATTAAAACCGCAGATGCTTTAGTTGTACTAAGATATTTCTCGTATGCCTTAAGATAAAGAAAAGTGATATCGCCTTCTTTAGCTTCTTCAATTTTTGCGATATTCGATACTTCAATATTTGGATCACCAATAACAACACCGCCGACAAAGTCGGCGGCATCTTTCAATTTTATTTTCATATAAACTCATTTTAGTTTTTCTAAAACCAGTTTTGTAATATCATATTCTTCTTTAGCGTAGAGGAAAATAATATCGCTGCTTCTATCGAATACAAAATCATAATCCTGTTCTTTTGCAATTTCCGAGATAGCATTAAAGATACGATTCAGTATTGGTTTCATTAATTCTTCTTGCTTCTGAAAAAGCTCGCCGCGAACTCCGAATTTATCCTGTCTGTATTTTGCAATCTGGTCTTCTACCTGAACAAGTTCTTTTTCAATTTCAATTCTTTTTTGTTCACTCAGAATCAATTTTCTTTTTTCATAGTCGTCGTATTTAGTTTGCCAATCCCTTTCCATACGCGAAAGTTCTTCCTGCCATTCTTTAATAATAGCATCTAATTTTTTCTGAGTATCCTGGGCTTCGGGAAGTTGTTTCTTAATTGTTTCGCTATCCACGTAACCTATTTTGGGTTGAGCAATTGTTGCAGAAACAGTTAAAAGTATTACGGAAAAAATTAATCCGATTTTTTTCATAACTTAATTCCGGTTTATTATTTACCCCTTTTAAGGCGGTCAAGCACCTTAAATGTAATATCGAACTGCGAGTCGGCATAAAGAACAACAACTTCGCCGGCTTTATCCAGAACATAATGCATATTTTCTTCTTTTGCAATTTCATCAATTGCTTTGAATACTTTTTGTTTTACGGGAGCTAATAACTGTTCCTGACGGACAAAATATTCGCCATTGGGCTGAGAAAATTTCTGTTCTCTATACCTTTGAATTTCCTGTTCTTTCTCAACAATTTTAACCTGTGCATCTCTCTGTTGTTCAGGTTTCATTGTAGATGATTGTTTCTGATAGTCGTTATATGCAGTCTGAAGAACTGTAGTCATACTATCTGCTTCTTTTCTCCATTTAGCAACTAAGCCGTCCAGATCACTTTTTGCTTTTATTGCTTCAGAGAATTGAGTCATAATAATTTCTGAATCAACATAACCAACTTTCAAAGAAAAAGTTTGTTGATTTTGAGCAAATACAGAAACAGCAGAAAAAATAAGTAAAATAAAGATACTTCTTTTCACTTTTAACCTCGGTTTTATTATATGTTAAAATCCTTTGCCAAATTGAAAATGGAACATCCATTGAGGTTCCTTATCATCAACGCTTTTACGGTCGAATCCATAACCGTAATCAAAACCCAACAGTCCGATTGGATTGATTAAGATTCTAGCACCAATACCGATTGAACGTTTGAGATTGAAAAAGTCCATTTGTTTTGCATCGAAATATACGTTACCTGCTTCTGCAAATGCCAACAAATAAATAGGTATTGGCTCTAACGCTAAAGCACCTCTTAACTCGAATGTATATTTCGTTTGAATTCTGCTTCCAATAACAGTACCGCTTACATCCCGTCTTCCTAAACTTCTATCATCGTAACCGCGTAGTGGAGTAGTAGCTATAATCATTCCGTTACCGCCCATGTAATAAAATTCAAAGGGCTGTATAGGAGTTCCTTTTTTCAACTCGTGAATATAACCTAAATCTACACTGGAATAAAGTACAATTCTATTTGTATTAAAAAGTGGTTTATACCATTCACTTTTGAAATCGAATTTTAAGTAATCCACATTACCCGGTAACGGACCGCCAGATAATTCAGTACTTAAACTAACTTTAGATCCTCTGGAAGGGAAGATTGGGTTATCAATATCCATTCTGGAAATTGTTGCTCCAACTGTAAGCTGGCGAGTGATACCTTGCCTATAATATCCTAATCCGTCGATAACATCATTATACTGGAAACGACTAATACCCTGTATATAGAAGAAGTCATCGGGCCATGTAAGTTTTCTACCAACTTTGAATGTGATACCCGACTGACGTAAATCGTAATAATATCTCTGGCGTGTATCAAAGAGATCGAAACCAACTAAAGTTGGTGTATCCATAAACCATGGTTCAGTAAACCCTAATGAAAATGTTCTGTAGAAATTTCCAACTCCAAATTGCCAGCTGAAATTGAGTATTTGTCCGCCTCCCATCTGGAATGGTTCGGTGATTGAAAAATTTGTGAGAGTAAAACCGATTGCACCGCTGAATCCGAATGCCCCGCTGTATCCAACAGATGCGTTTAAGTAATCACTCGATTTTTCTTCAACTTTATATGTTAAGTTAACCGTGCTGTCGTTTGCTGGACGGTAATCAATTCCTTTATATAAACTCTCTACATTAAAATACTGTAGGTTAGATAATTGTTGAATGCTTCTTAAAATGAAGCTTCTGCTAAAATAATTACCAGGTATAGTATATAGTTCGCGCCTAATTACTTTGTCTTTTGTTTTGTTATTACCAACAATATCTACCTTACCGATTTTAAACCGGTTGTTTTCGTTAACACGGATTACAATGTCAAGTGAATCTGCTCCGACTTTAACTTCTTTTGCATCGAGATTAAATCCAAGGTATCCGTTATCTTGGTAAAGTGAAGAAACATCAGATTGTTTTTCGTTATAGTTAAGGTTCAGATTAAATTTCTCAAAATCAAATACATCGCCTTTTCTAAAATCTAATCTTTCTGTGAGGATTTCATCATCCCAAACAGTATTACCTTCCCAAATTATGTTACGAACTTTGTACTGGACACCTTCATATACATCAATTTCCAGATCCAGATATTTTTTATCATCAGAGAGATAAAAAGTGTCTCTTAAAACAACAAAGTCTCTATAACCGTTTTTGCGATAAAATTTTGTAAGTAGCTCTTTGTCTTTTTCAAAATCTGCTCTTTTAAAATTTGGAAACGACCAGAATTTCCACCACTTTTTTTCTTTTGTTTTGTCGAATTCACTTTTTAAGTCACCATCTTCAAATGCAGTGTTTCCGTTGAACTTGATGCTTCTTATTAAAACTTCGTCTCCCTCTGTAACATTGAACATTACAAGGGTTCTGTCTTTAATTCTCTCTATCGAGTTGATTGCGGTGGCTTTTTTAAGATCGTAAGTAGTTTCGTATTCCTGGCTTAGGTTTTTGTTGTTCCGCCATGTAATAACAATTTCATCATCGGTTGTATCTGCTCTGAAAAATGAATAATAATTAATATCGATCTTTGCGTTAAGGTAACCTTCGTCTTCGTATTTATCTAAAAATTTATTTTTGATTCGGTTTACTTCCTGTGGTTTAAGAGTTTGACCGCGGACGATTGTAATCATTTTATCAATATTGCTTTGGCTTATTTCGTCGTTGCCCTGGATTACAAACTGTTCTAATCTAGGATATTCTTTAATTACAAATTGAAGGAAGACCCCGTCATCAATTTTTTTGTCGATTATAATTTGAACATCTTCAAAAATCCCAAGATTCCATAAACGTTTAATGGCATTGTTAGTTTGGTCTCCGGGGATATCAATTTCGTCGCCGACTTTAATTCCGGAATT
>JAGVBL010000371.1 GCA_020059785.1 Ignavibacteriales bacterium
AATTCCGGAATTAAACAAGTAAGCTTTGTAACTGGCATCATCATTAAAAATATTAATGAGAATGTAGTAACCGGATAAAACCCATATTGCAGATGTAATTACAGCGGCAGCTGAATGATTAATAAATATTTTAACCGGTGTATAATTTTCGAGTGTATTATAACTTACCGTATACCATAAACTTATCCCAAGCAGAAAGTAAAGTGTATTATATACTATGCTTTCAGTAAATGCCTGTTCCAGCTTTACATCGAGAAGGAAAACAATAACAATATTATGTATGATACTGATAAAGACCCAGATCAAAAGGTAAACGGTAAATATTTTTATATTCTTAATAAAAGGATTTCCCATGGTCTTCCAATTTTAATAAGTTAATAATTCTCCACCGCCGAATAAAACGGTTCCATGAATAATTAATACTCCTTCTGTATAATTAGAAGTTGCTGTCAAATATCTCTTATCATCAAATCCACCGAATACAGAGGTGACATTAACAATCACTTTCCAGTTCTTGGGTACAATAATTTCGCAGCCACCGAATACACATGTAAGGTCTAGGTAATTTTCTCCTGCTGCTAATTTTGCGTTATAGAGGTTCATTTTTACCGATCCGAAAACAGCCGAAATTCTTCCACCCTTAAAATTTTCGGAAGTGATTAAGCGATTGCAGCTATTGAAAACCATCGATTCATCAATTGTATCGCCGTAATAAGATTCTTCATTACCAGTTGGGTCCTTTGCTTCTTGTTTAAACTGCGCAGTAATAGGGGTGTTTTTTTTTCTGGATAAGATTAAAAAACCAATTATGATTAAGAGTATAGGCCAATAATCCCTGAACTTAAAATGCAAATTAAAGGGGGCAAAAGTATTAAGCATTCCAAAGGCACCAATTACTAAAAAGATTATTCCAATAGTGCTGTTGCGTGAATTACTTAATAAAACTAAACCGATAATAATAAATAGTGTATGCCAGGAAAAAAGTAATTCCCGCAAATTGAAATCGAAGATCAGGAAATTATCTGCAATCCAGAGAATTCCGATTGCGATTAAAATTATACCGAACCAATCTTTAGATTTACCTCTCATTGTAATCTCCTTTCAATTAATTTTTTATTTCTCCACCGCCAAATAAACAGAGTCCTTTTACAATAAGAACCTTGTTCATATCGTATTCAATATTGGGATCTTTTCTTCGTTTATCACTGAATCCACCAAAAATTGAAAGAACATCTGTCTCAACTTTCCAGTTGGAAGGAATTATAAGTGTAGTCCCTCCAAAAATTGCAGTAATTTCAAGTGTGTTTTCGCCATCGGCAAGTTTAGAGCCAAACAAATTAATTTCCGATCCGCCGAATATTGAAACCGCACTTCCACCTTTAAAGTTATTGGTGTTAATTGTTTTGCTGCCACCGCCAAAAATGCTTACGTCTTCCAAAAAGTCTTTTGATTTTTCTTCACTGGAATTCTTTTCTTCTCCTTCAACATATTTGTAATGAAAGTAAGATCTGCTGCCCCTTTTTTTAAAGAGAATATATGCACCAATTAAAATAAAAATTAGTGGCCATAATTCAGGTACTAGATTAAATAAGCCGATAGCAAGAAATATTATTCCGGCTGTTTTATTATCGGATAGAACAAATAAGAGAATTCCAAACAGTATAAAGAAATACTCCCAGGTAAAGAATTCAATTGGGAATAAGAAAATATTGTAGTTTCGTAATAGAAAAATAAATCCAATTAAGACAAGCATTATACCTATCACAATTGACGATTTGATTTTATGCATTGCCATGATTGCCTCCTAATTTGTTATTTCTGATTATTCTGACGCAAAGATATTTGATGAGTTCTGAAAAATGAATGACAAATCGGTGAATGCCGGAAAATTATCGGTGAATGGAGAAATTAATTGAGCGAAAAGTCGAGCAATTTGTTTAAATCCAGCTTGGCAATAAGTTTATCACTTTTAAGGTTCTCTAATAATGCATCTAACGGGAAGATTTTACTGTAGTTGAGATAGTATAGAAGTGCATATAAAGAAACATTTTTTACCGGTACTTTATTTCTGAAATCGAATTTAATTACCTTAGCGTTTGTTTCAGGTAACGTTAAACTACTATCGCAAAAAATAATTGCATTAGAAGAGCTTTTAACTGTTGAAGACGAATAATCAAGTCCATCCTTAGAAGTAATGATAATAACATCCGGATCTTTTGTACCTGTAAAGAGGATTTCATTAGGAGAAATAATAATATCCGATGATGAAAACCCCACACCAACAGTTACCGGGTAATTACCTTTTTTAGAAACATTTAATCCGGAACTTACAGCAGCTTTAGCAAAAATTTCTGCAGCCGATTGAACACCTTCTCCGGCAGATCCGCTAATTAAAATATTTACCGGGGAATTGATATCAGACTTATATTTTACAGGAATCTTATCGTAATCATTAAATAAACTTTTTAGATCAGTACGAATTTCAGCTTGATAACTATCTGATTCTTTGTCAACAAAGTTTTTTATTTCGAGTCCCGCTTCTTCTACAATATTTTTTAATTTCATACCGGGGTTAGCTTTAACACCATAGCTCGGACAAATTTCCATAACCTCAACAAGTGAGAAACCTTTTGTTGCAAATGCTTTTGCAAGGACGTCAGAAAAATCTGTAGTTCCGATAACACGGCTTACAAACTTAGCTCCTGCTGTAGTAGCCATACTGCAAATATCATAACCTGCTCTTTTCATTCCTTCTGGAGTAGTGGTGGTCTTAAAACCGTAAGGTGTAAATTCACTTGGCTGTCCACCGGTCATTCCATAAAGCATATTATTATGAACTATAACAGTTATGTCAAAATTATTATGTGCAGCATCAATAATATGCTGCATACCGATTGTTGCCCCGCCATCTCCAACAAGTGCAATTACTTTTTTCTTCGGGTTGTTGATACCCGCTGATATACCGGAAGCAAGCGCAACTGATCTGCCATGTAAACCGTGAATTGTATGAGTCTTAAATGATTTATCGATTATTCCATGACAACCGATATCAGTAACAACAATTAGATCCAGAAGTGAATAGTTGTTCTTCTGCAATGCAAGATCGATATTATTTGCTACTAATGAATGTCCGCATCCTTTACAGTAAGGAAGTTCTCCTTCTTCCAGAAATTTTCTAAACATAATTACTCACCTGTTTAATAATTGCTGCCGGACTTATCATTTTACCAAACTCTGTAATACTTATAATATTAGTATCCGGTTTACTTCCGAAGAGTATTTGTTGATACTGTCCGGTTAAATTTTCTTCTGCTACAACAATTGTTTTGTAGTTAGATAATATCTCATAATACTTTTGTGGAACGGGAAGCAGAGTTTTAGCAATTAAATGAGAAATTTTTTTGCCGTCGTTCCTTAGATTGATTACTGCTTCTTTAGCTGAATGAGAAGTGATACCGTAAGAAACTATTATAGTGTTTGCACCGGGTACCTCATCAAGTTCGTAAAAAGTATAGTCTTCAATATTTCTGAAATTCTTAAAATGTAACCGTTTGGAATTATTCATCGCTTCAACTGTACTGTTCTGAATTATTCCCTTCATGTTATGGGTAGAAGCAGTTATTCTAACCTGATGTTTTTCATTACCAAGCGGAAGAAATGCCGGTACAAGATTTTTCTCCGGTTTGTAGGATATATAATTTTCGTCGGAATTATAAAACTCTCTTTCATACTTTAAGATTGCCGGTAACAGGTTGATATCCATACTTTTCTTTGTCATCATTTCTTCTTTGGAAGTAAGAATTACAACGGGTGTTCTATGTTTAACTGCAAACTCAATAGCCTTGGCAGAGATATTCCAGCAATCAAGTTCATCGGAAAAATTAAAAGTTGCAACCGACATTCCTCCCGAGATCATACCGTTTAATAGTAATAAATCGCCTTGTGCACCAGTAGTTGCTGTTCCGGTTGCCGGTCCTAATCTTTGAACTAGTATTATTACCATCGGCAATTCCATCATATAAGCCATGTTAATACTTTCAATCATAAGTGCAAAACCGGGGAATGAAGTAGCGGTAACAGAAATTTTTCCAACAGCAGAAAAACCCGCCATCCATTGAAGGGTTGTTATTTCATCCGGTGCTGCCATAAAAACCGAAAAACGTTTTGATGCATAATGATAAAGCAAATTTGCAGGTGTAATAGGATAACCGATAAAAACATCGGCACCGGCCTGGGTTAATGCTTCAATTACAATTTTGGAATTGTCTGTAAAGATGATACTTTTTTCATTATTCATAAATTAGTCTGTTCAATAACCGCTTTTAACGTTCAAAAATAGGGTGTATCTATTAATCCTTATAATGCTTAACGAAAATTATAAAAAGTAATCCAAACCTTTGATATATTTCGGAAGATTTTTTATGCATTTTGTTATTAATCAATATTTATAAGCATTTTTAAACAAAATTGGACTAACTATGTCAAGTACAATTCAATTTAATCCTCCCGATCATTATCTAATGGACGATCTGTTTACAGTTGAACAAAAGATGGTTAGAAGTACGATTCGAGAATGGGTAAACAATTCAGTAAAACCGGTTATTGAAGAATATGCAGAGAAGGCAAAATTTCCGATGCACCTTGTTAAAGAAATGGCGGAAATTGGTGCTTTCGGACCATTCATTCCTTCAGAATATGGTGGTGCTGATTTAGATCATGTTTCGTATGGTCTGATAATGCAAGAACTTGAACGCGGTGATTCAGGTGTTCGATCTTTTGCATCTGTTCAAACTTCTTTGGTAATGTATCCAATCTTTACTTTTGGAAGTGAAGAACAGAAGAAAAAATATTTACCAAAACTTGCATCGGGTGAAATTATCGGATGTTTCGGATTAACAGAACCCGACTTTGGTTCGGATCCCGGAGGTATGGTAACAAAAGTAAAAGATATGGGCGATCATTATTTACTGAACGGCGCTAAGATGTGGATTACTAATTCTTCAATTGCAGATATTGCAATTGTTTGGGCAAAGGACGAAAAAGGTATTGTAAGAGGAATGATTGTTGAAAAAGAATGGGAAGGTTATTCAGCTCCTGAACAACATGGTAAATGGTCTCTGCGAGCAAGTGTAACCGGCGAACTTGTTTTTGATAATGTAAAAGTTCCTAAAGAATTTGTTCTGCCTAATGTTGGGGGTCTTAAAGGACCACTAATGTGTTTGAGCTCTGCAAGATATGGAATTGCATGGGGCGCTATTGGCGCAGCTATGGATTGTTATGACGCCGCTGTAAGGTATTCACTGGAAAGAAAGCAATTTGGTAAACCTGTCGGTGCATTTCAGCTTCAACAAAAAAAATTGGCAGAAGCACTTACTGAAATTACTAAAGCTCAGTTACTTGCATGGAGATGCGGTGTATTAAAAGATGAAGGTAAAGCAACATTTGCACATATTTCAATGGCAAAACGGAATAATGTTGCAATGGCATTAAATATTGCAAGAGAACTCCGACAGGTTTTAGGTGCTATGGGAATAACTAATGATTACCCCATTATGCGTCACATGATGAATCTGGAATCAGTAATTACTTATGAAGGAACACACGATATTCATCTGTTAATTACCGGTCAGGAAATAACAGGAATTCCAGCTTATCGCTAATTAATTTGTATAAGTAAATTAAAAGACGCTTTTATAAGCGTCTTTTTTTTATTGAAGAAGTTCGGTTTGTTCAGATGCCGGCAGCTCCTGAACTTTATTCAAATGTTTTTCAATCTTTCTTGTTGATTTTGCTGCTTCGTCAATTGTATTACTTGCTTCTTGTAATTTCTTTTGTGTTTTCTCAAGCAAGGTTCCGAAATTACCAAATTCATTTTTAACCGAACCAAGAACTTTCCAGACTTCGCTGGACCTTTTTTCAATAGCAAGAGTTCTGAAACCCATTTGCAGACTATTTAAAAGGGCAGCAAGCGTAGTTGGTCCGCTTATAGTAACACGGTATTCACGTTGAAGTGTTTCAGCAATTCCCGGTCTGCGTAAAACTTCTGCATATAATCCTTCTATGGGTAAGAACATAATAGCAAAATCGGTAGTATGTGGAGGATCGATATATTTATCGGCAATTTTCTTGGCTTCATTTTTAATTCTGGTTTCTATTCCTTTTTGTGCCTCGTTAATCAATGTTATATTACTGCTTTCTTGTGCTTCCAGTAGACGCTGATAATCTTCAACAGGAAATTTTGCGTCAATAGGGAGCCACACAATATCGTTTTTAATTAAATTCCGCCCCGGTAGTTTAATAGCAATTTCAACCTTATCGTTACTTCCTTTTTTAGTAGAGACATTTTTTTCATATTGATCGCGTGTAAGAATTTGTTCAATTAAATTTTCGAGTTGAATTTCACCCCATCCTCCGCGTGTTTTTACATTTGCAAGAACATTTTTGAGATCGCCAACACCGCGTGCTAATTCCTGCATATCACCAAGACCTTTATAAACCTGTTCCAATCTTTCACTAACAAGTTTGAATGATTCACCCAGCCGCTTTTCCAGTGTGCTATGGAGTTTTTCATCAACTGTATGACGCATTTCCTCAAGCTTTTTAGAATTGTTCTCCTGAATTTCTTTAAGCTGCGATTCAACCCGGTTTTGTAATTTATCAAACTTTTGTTCATTGGTCTGTATAAGTTTTGAAAGCTGATCAAAAAGTTGATCGCCAAACAATTTAATTGCATTGCTCAATTCTTCTCTTTGGGATTTACCAACTTTAGTTATTTCATCTCTGTTGCGGGATAATTCATCTCTAAAAGATTTATCAACTCTGCTTAGTTCATCTTTAAGATTAATCTGAGATTCGCCCGAAATTTTTTTATAGATTAACCATATCAATGTTAGAATGGTTATTACCGAAACGAGTATTAATAAGAAATATATTTCATTCATGATTACTCCATTGGCAATAATAAGAAAAAACCTAAGGTTATTTATCAAATATTTTTTTATTCGTCAAATAATATTTCATTATTTTAAATAAGTAATTCAACCGGGGTTAAATGAAAAGTTGGAAAAAGATTGTAATTGGCTTAATTGGGTCGCTCCTTATTATAGCATTAGTAATATTCATAATCTCCTATATAATATTAAAAAAATCGTTACCTGATTATGATGGTCAAATAAAATTATCAGGATTAAATTCCGAGGTAAAAGTTTACCGCGATTCATTTGCGGTTCCCTTAATTTCTGCCGGAAGCGATGAAGATTTAGCTTTCGCTCTTGGATATGTCCATGCTCAGGAGAGATTATTTCAGATGGATTTAGCACGCAGAGCCGGCGAAGGAAATTTAAGCGAAGTATTCGGCAGCAAAACTATTCCTTTCGATAAAATGTTCCGAACGTTAGGATTGTATAAAATTGT
>JAGVBL010000357.1 GCA_020059785.1 Ignavibacteriales bacterium
ACTCCAACCATTCTTCTAACCTGTTTCCATAAAAAATGCGAGCCGATTATTCTAATTAATATTAAATCGCCATCTTCTTTTATTTGAATATCTTCTATAAGAACCTTTGTAGATTTTTCCTCGTCATCTTTATCAGCAAATGAAACAAAATCGTGCATGCCAATAAAAAGTCTTGATGCTTTCATCATTTTTTCGAAATTAAGTTTATCCTTAATCCACCAGACAAACGGTTTACCGAAAGCAGTTCTTCTTCTGGATATTTGATATAAGTAGATTCTGCTTTTGGCATCGTAACGTGCGTGAAATTTTGGATTAGCTTTTTCTGCTTCAACAATATTTATATCAGCCGGAAGTTCATCATTCATTTTCATTCTGATTATTTCCGGAGCCAGAACGGTTTTAACATCAAGATGTGCAACCTGGCAGAGAGCATGAACGCCCGCATCTGTTCTGCCGGATCCGTAGATTTCTACGTGCTCGCCCTTGAAAATATTTTTTGCGGCATCATATAATTTACCCTGAACCGATTTGCTGTTCTTCTGCATCTGCCAGCCGCTGTAACGGGTTCCTTCGTACTCTATGTATAGTTTAAATCGAGCCATGAATTTTTACAAAACAAATCATTTGTTTGAATGTAATATAAATAGATTCTTTTCAACAAAAGAAATATATTTATGCAAGCAAATATGAGTCGAAGGTGAGAACAAAGAATTTAAAAATCAGATATATAACTGATAAAAAGGGGAACAAAAAGGAAGTTGTTCTCCCGATTAAAGACTTTAATGAATTAATTGATGATCTTGAAGATCTCTCTGTTATTCAACAAAGGAAAAATGAACGCATTATTAAACATGAAGACGTTGTAAAAATCTTAAAGATAAATGTCTCTTTATAAAATAATCTGGAAAGAATCAGCTTTTAAAGAATTGTTGAAAATAGATCGAGTCTTTATTCCCAAAATTATTAAAGCTGTCGAATCATTAGCCACCAACCCATTCCCTCGTAATTGTAAAAAACTTTTTGGAACAGAACATTCTTATCGAATTAAAATTGGTTCGTACCGAATAATTTACACAATATATGGTGTTCAACTGTTAATAGAAATTGTTCGTGTTGCACACAGAAAGGATGTTTACCGGTAACCTTCGTCAGTTCGTTAAAATCAAAAATCCTAGTACAAAAATTATTTTGTAGTAAAATGCCAGAGCTGTCCGGTTGTAATTGAACCGTCGATTAACACTTCATCAACTCTCCAGTAGTAAGTTGAATTTGTATCGAGATTGCCGGGATCAAAATAATTTTCTTTCTGATTTCTTATAAATACGGGGTCGCCCGGTGCTTGCGAACCGGTCTTTAATTTCTCGCCGCGTTTTAATGCCTGGGGATAAATTGATTTCCAGAAATAAATATTGAACGATACCGCGTTGCGCGAAGGAACCCACTTTAATTGAGTGCGCTCATTATTAAAGTAGGAACCGTTCCTTGGTTGCGGTAACGAAACAAATGGAAGAACAGAGGTAATATCATTTTCCGGATCCCATTTATTATCGAATGTCCATTTTGCGTTTATATTTTCCGGTGCAGGAGAATTTTCTGCTTCGTGTAAATTATCCTTAAACCATTCGTAATCACCGCCAATTCTATTACAGTTATAAAAATAATGCCGCTCGCCCCACTTCCACGTAACGGCGTTTGGTGAAACCGGCCAGTAGATTGGTATATCAGCCATGTTTTCCGAGAAGATACAGTCGAGTAAATAAAATTGTGCGTCGCGGTGGTGTCTTCCGAGCGGAAATCCGGGAACACCATCAAAGTATGAATATCGTATAACGAACTTCTGATTTTTATCTACCGAACCGTTATGCCATAAGGATGCAGATAAGTTGTGCCCGAAAAATTTGCTGTCGGTTATGTAACACCATCCTTGCGGACAAACATAGTCGACCCATCCTTCAAAGTAACAGTTGGAGTGATAATACATACCGTTCGGATGCCAGAGCGCTATTGTGTCGCCGCCGTCAGCAATTATGTTGCAGTTGAGAATAATTATTTTTGTCCCCCAGCCTCTAATCGCAAATTGATGATCGTGATCTCCATAGAGAGAGCCGTAATTATTGTGAACAGTTAAGTTTGCAAGCGTAAAACCAACAACAGTTGAGTCAATATTAATTGTGCCCGAACCCCAGTCGGTTCTGTTTGGTGCGGCGAGCCAATTTCTTCTTAATTCTGCATAGACAATTCGTGTGCTATCGCGGCCCTCTCCTACAATTGCAATGTTGCTTTTTGTAATGTAGAGCTTTTCGTTATATGTTCCATTCTTAACAAGGATTATAAATGTTTTGTCATTTTGATCAGGTGCGGCGTTTAATGCTTCCGTTATAGTTTTAAAATTTCCCGTTCCGTCCTGTGCAACGACAAGGTTTGCACGGTCTTGAGGAAGAATTATGTTCATTGATGTTAAGCTGAATAGTACAATCAAACAAAAAAGATTTTTTGTTTTCATAATTATTATTGGTTTTTTTTGTTTATTAAGTTTACGACCACTTTTGTCATTATCTCTTTTTCTTTTGGATTGCTTTCGGCAATCATTAGGCAAAGGGCCACAAGAGCATTATCCGCAATTCTTTTTTCGCCGGCCGCTTTATAGAGAATCTTATTCTTATCGAGAAACCACAAGAATATTGAAGCAGCGATTCTTTTATTGCCGTCAACAAACGAATGATTTTTTATTATGAAATATAAAAGACTGGCGGCTTTTTCTTCAACGCTCGGATACAGATC
>JAGVBL010000029.1 GCA_020059785.1 Ignavibacteriales bacterium
AAAACTGCAAAAAGACCAAACTATTCAAACTACTCTACTACTTAGACTTCATGCATTTCAAACGATTTGGATTATCTGTTACCGGATATAACTATATAACCATGCCCTACGGCCCTGTTCCAGAAGAGTTATTAAAACAATTTGAAAGGGATGAGTTTCCGGATGAATTCAAAAAGAACATTACAATTGAAAAAGTAACTGATGATGATGATAAACAGAGTTTCCAGATCACTTTAAAAAATAAAAAACCCGACCTTGATTGGTTCACTCCGAATGAATTGAAAGTACTTGAAGAAGTTGTTGAAATATTTAAAGACGCACCTGCCAAAGACATTGCAGAAGCAACGCACTTCCGCAATACACCCTGGGATAAAACCATTAAAACAAATGGCATTGGAAGTGATATTGATTATTTCCTCGCCCTCGATGAAGACACTTCTCTCTCAAGGGAAGAAATTGAAGAAAGATTCAACCTTCAAAAACAGCTGAGCGGTTAATGCATTTCTTTGAAGCCAGTACGACATTCCTCGATCACCGTGCACTCAACATTCAAGGTGAAAAAGCTAAATATTTTATCGGTATGAATAATGCTGATGAAAGCGATGATATTGTCGTCTCATTTGTATTTAATACCGAAAGAAGAATGGATTTATATCATCTTGGCTGTAATAAGAAAGCAGAAAAGTACATCATTCCTCCAAACTCGCTTAGCTTCATTTCAGATTATAGTTCAATTATGTTGGCAGTTCCGACTTACTACAAACTTAAGGACATTATTGAATCCTATACTGCAAACATCTTTGAAAAGCCTGACATGAAAATCCTTCGTGAGATCAAGAATTGTATCGACACGAACAATATCCCTCTTAAATTTCAGCATCTCATTAAAGAGAGTTTTAAATGAAAGTTTTTTCTAAATTATTTTTTTTATTCTTCACTCTGCTCTCAGCTCTCTTCATTCTACACTCTCCTTCCTTCGCTCAATACTCTGTTTCCACATACGCCGGTTCAGATTCGGGATTTGTTAACGGAACTTTAGCAGAATCAAAGTTTAACGGTTCATTCGGAATTTGTATTGATAAGGATGGAAATCTATACATCGCGGATTCCGGGAATAATTGTATCAGAAAAATTGATACCGGGGGAATTGTATCTACATTTGCGGGTACAAGTAAGGTTGGTAGTAAGAACGGAGACCGGTTATCATCAACATTTAATTCTCCTACAGGAATCTGCACCGATGATAATGGAAATTTTTATGTCGCCGATTTTCTAAATCATCTTATCCGTAAAATTGATAATCAAGGAAGCGTAACAACTCTTGCGGGTTCCGGTCAGCCCGGATTTGCTGATGGATTTGCAAATGAGGCTATGTTTAACTTTCCCAGAGGAATTGCAATCGATGGATACGGAAATATATTTGTTGGAGATAGCTGGAATCACCGCATTAGAAAAATTACTCCTGATGGAAATGTTACAACTTATGCCGGTGGCGGAACAGATATTGGTCCGGAGAGTAAAGGAGGCTACATTGATGGTCCCGATACAACAGCGCGGTTCTTTACACCATGTGGAGTTGCATGCGACTTATATGGAAACGTTTACGTTGCCGATGCACTTAATCACCGGATCAGGAAAATAGATAGCTATGGAAACGTAACAACGGTTGCCGGTTCGGGTCAATCTGGTTGGAATAACGGGGATTTTAATGATGGTGATTATAAGTCGGCAATTCTAAATACTCCGACAGAACTTTGTGTTACATTCGATGAGGATATTATTTTCAGCGATACCTTCGGAAATAGAGTCCGCAAATTAAGTTACGACGGAAGGGTTATTACAATTGCCGGAGATGGAACGCCCGGATTTCTTGATGGTGATGGAGCTTTATCCAAATTTAATTATCCGCGTGGAATAGTTATGGATAATGCTGAGAAAATAATTTATGTAATTGATTCAAAGAATTTTAGGGTGAGAGAGATATCGCCTAATCTAAAAGATTAACACGCAGAGATCGCAAAGTTTAACGCGAAGATCGCGGAGAATAAATAAAAAGATTTGCTTAGCTCAGCATAACATTGAAAAATTAATAGATCATTTGTAAAGATGCATATATTTATGACCGCTACCCGTATTAAACAGAACAACGGTTTCATCAGCTTTAATCCAATTATTAGCTTTTAGTTTTTTCAGGGCGGCAAGTGTTGCACCACCTTCCGGCGCAGCAAATATTCCGGTTGTTTTACCAATCTGTTTTGCGCCTTCAATTAAATCTTCATCAGAAACCGAAATTGCTATTCCATTACTTTCTCTAATTGCTCTTAAAATCAGAAAGTCGCCAATAGCTGCGGGGACACGCAGACCATCTGCAGTAGTTTTAGCCCCGGTCCACATTTCTGCAAATTCCATTCCTTCATTAAATGCTTTTACCATTGGCGCGCATCCATCGGCTTGAACAGAAACCATTCGCGGTCTTTTAGAATTGATCCATCCGAGTTTTTCCATTTCATCAAATGCTTTCCACATCCCCACAAGTCCGGTACCACCTCCAGTAGGATAAATAATTACATCCGGTAAATTCCAATTAAGTTGTTCGGCTATTTCATAACCCATAGTCTTTTTACCTTCTATGCGGTATGGTTCTTTAAGAGTTGATACATCGAACCATCCATATTTCTTAACACCTTCCGCAACCAACTTTCCGCAGTTGGTTATTAATCCGTCTACAAGCGCCACATCAGCGCCAAGAGCTTTACATTCTGCAACAAAAGGTTCGGGCACATCTTTAGGCATAAACACAAATGATTTGATACCGGCAAGTGCTGCATAGGCACTCATAGCGCCCGCTGCATTACCCGCAGATGGAATTGAGACTTCCTTAATTCCGAATTCAAACGCTTTGGAAATTGCCAGACATAATCCGCGAGCTTTAAATGAGGTTGTCGGGTTTAATCCTTCATCTTTTATAAATAAATTTTCAATTTCAACTTCGCTGCCTAATTTTTCTGCTTTAAGCAAAGGTGTGAATCCTTCGCCAAGTGAAAGTTTATATTCGATACGAACAGGAAGCATTTCAAAATAACGCCAGAGAGTTTTTTCTCTTTCTTTTAAAACTTCCCTATTGAAATTTTTTCTGGCAGATTCAATATCATATCTTGCAAGTAATGGCTTTCCGCAATCGGGACATAAATTCCAGATTTTGTTTTTATCATAAATTTTCGAGCAGTATCCACATTCAAGATGTGAAAAGAAATTCATAACGTACCATTGATTTTACTTTTGCAAAATAAACATTTCCGGTAATTATTATAATTCTTCAAGCTATTTAACTGAATTCTTAAAAACTCCCCGGAGCAATATGAAACCTTCCATTTAGCATTCCGTCTTAATTCACAAAAACACGGGGGAAAATATGAATCCAATACAAAGCCACAATTATAATTCTAATAACCGGAAACATAATATTGACGGGAAAAAACTCGCTGCAATAATTTCTATAATTCTTATCATTGCAGCAGTAGCAATGTTATCAGAGAAATCATACGCTTCAATTTCAGGTACCACTAATCATGCAGCATTCTTTGTTAATCCCTCCAATAATATTTTTGAACGAACCTGTGAGAAGCCATTTTATAATGACCGGGAATTAACTCCGGATACTGCTGGATTAAAAACGGGAATTAAAAAATTTCATTTCTATGAAAAAGAAAACGGCAACCGGATCCATTATAAGGCAAAATTAAAAGAC
>JAGVBL010000156.1 GCA_020059785.1 Ignavibacteriales bacterium
AAATAAATTTGATATGAGAAAAATTAATAGCTTACTTAATAATCAGAAAATTATTCCTTCTAACATCAGCCAGTTCCCTTATAATATCTGTACCCCTTTATGGGATAATCCTAATCTTCTTACTTTTCGAATCTTTGTCGATTCCGAACAGGGTAATGATAACAATGACGGCTTATCTTGGAAATCTCTTCTTAAAACTCTTGCAGCAGTCGAAAAAATTATTCCTTATGATTTACGTGGTACTCACGCCTTAATTTATATCCATCCCGGTATTTATGATGCTGCTCAATTTAATCATACAAATGGAATAGTTAGATTGCTTTGGGGCGGTATTGCTGCTATTAATGAACCTTCCGGTCCTTATGGCGATTACTGCCGTGCTGGTTCTATCAATCCGGCTCGTAATAACAATCAGGTAATCATAATTTCTAAGTCTTCTAATATGCTTATTTTCTCTGGTGATGCAGAGTATTCAGTCGATTCACGTAACTTCTCTAAGTCCTGGAGTCAACCCGGATATGTCTGTTATGATCGAATTGTCTTTAAATCCGCTTCTGTTTCACCACCAGCTGAACTAGTTGGAATCAGTTGTAAAAATTTCAGCTCTGAAGGAGGTCTTACATTAGATCTTCAAGCCTGTTCTGCAATCGGTTTATCGTTCTGGTCAGTCAAATCAGGTCTAATCCGAAGTCTTAAAATAATTGGCGGTTCCGGCGAAGCATCAACTCAATCAGCTCAATATCGCGGTGCGATTGCTGCTTTTGGTGTCGAAAGCGCTATAACTATCGCTCCCATTGGAATGGGCTGGCATCCCTCATTCTCTCCACCATCCAATAAAGGATTTGAATTAATCGGCATACGCGGAATTTTTACTACCGGCAGTTCTATTAATTGCAAATTTACAATTGATATATCCGATTCTAACACTTCTTATTCTCAAGGCAGTTTGCCCGATGGCAATTTACCTCAGATTTATCTAGCCAATAATTTCGGCGGCTCTATTTTTTATCACTCGAATATTTGTTCGCTTAATGATAATTCCTCATTGCCTCATGTAATTAAAAATTACTCTGATAATATCACGATATCATTTGTTAATTCACTAATCAAACAAAAAGGAAGTTTTATTATAGAAAAACTTGGCACATCTATTCCTAATGATTCCTATTTATCTAATGGGGAAATTGCTTTCTATCTCGATGAAACGAATAATAAACTCAAATTCAAACTCAAGTACAGCGCCGGTACAGTTAAAACCGGTGAAATATCTTTAACATAAATTATAATTAATAGTTTACACTTATAAATTGTTTTGAATAATTAAATGACCTCAAAAATTTGGCGTGAAGAAAATGAGTAAGCTGTTCGTTAAAAAAGAAAATCTGCTTGCCCCGCTCTTTTTGCGTGGGTTTGACCCCGCATACAATAATTCTTTATCAAAAGCGGGGGAGTTATTTTCTTTTAGAACAGCGAACGTAATTTTTAGCCAAATTTTTGCAGTCTTGAACTTTTGCTTCTTTTCTTTCAAGAGAAAAGAAGATTAAAATTAATTTGGTTTAGCTATGCCTGAACAAAAATATAAATACTCTCCCTCTCATCCTGTAAAAGTTCCTGAAAAACTCGTCCTGGACACTTCACTTAATCCTCTTGAATGGATCAAAGCAAAATTATATCACATCAAAGTCGAAGGAGAAACTAAAATGTGGAATACTATCAAAGATTTTCTTGTCGCTAAGCTGGTTCAATGGGTCCTGAAAGTTGGTGCTGGTGTTTTAGTAACACTTGGGATCTCTAATAATTCAGTCGAAGAAATTATCGGTGCCGTCGTGTCATTAATATTGGGTATTGTTTATTCATTACTTACACATAAAAAAATCGCTCTGACAGATCCCAAAGTATTTCTAATAAATGATTAATAACTATTATGACCTCAAATACTTGGCGATAAAAAATGAATGAGCACAACAAAAAGAGAAAATTTCTGTCTGACGATTCCTGCATTCAATCTAATTACTTTAATAAAAGAGCAGGGGAGGAGTTAAATTTTCTCTGTTGTGCGAATGAATTTTTCGCCAAGGATTTGCAGTCTTGAACTTTCGGTTCCTTTCTTTCAAGAGAAAGGAACAAGAATCTATTTTATGAAACATGCTGATAGTAATATCTTAATTCTTAATATAAAAAAAATCCATTTCTGGATTATTTTGATTTCCGCTTTTCTCTCCCTTGCATTCTCAATCAGTGCAGTTGTAGCTCAAAGCCGTTTGATTGATCAGACAATTATCAATCATCAGATACGTCTAGAAAAGCTTGAACAGATAACCAACAAACGCTTTAAGCTTCTCTATGAAATCAAATTCAATCTGAAAGATGTAATGGAAAAAAACGGCTACATCTATAAAGAAATAGACGGCAATCTCGATTCAATCATAAATTAAAGCTAGGAGTGTATTCTCAAAAGTAATTATTAAAATAAAAAATCAGTGAAAATCTGTTTAATACGTTTAATCTGTGTGCTATTATTTTATATTTATTACTTTTTAGACAAACTCTTGGGGAAGGGGCAATATGGAACTCAAACAAGGTGTTAAACCACTGGGTATCACAACCGAAATTATTCTCGCTGTACTTATTGCAAGCGAAGTTTATAAATCTTTCGAAGTCGATTTTGTGGTCACTTCCATTACTGACGGCAAACATTCTCAACAGCATTCACTTCACTACTCCGGCAATGCTTTCGATATTCGTATTAAGAACATACCTGATAAAAAAATGATAGATGAGATCTTTCTCGAAATCCGCCGCCGCTTAACAAATGATTACCAGGTTGTTCTTGAACCTACTCACATTCATATCGAGTATCAACCTGCATTTTGATTTTTTCTTTTTACTGCTGACTGTTTACTGATTGCTGTTCACTTCTTAATTATTTCCGGTCACTGCTTGCCGGACACCGTTCACAGCTCATTTGCCTTAATAAACCAACTTTAGCTTGAATTATCAAATAATATGATTCTTATTGCTAATACTAAATGCGGCATATATTATTTATATTGCATACAATTAAAAATCATCATCAAAACTAACAGGCTTTATGTTAATTGATCGTGCAATTTCATTCGGAATACTTAAGAATCTTCCTCTATTTTCCGGACTTACTCATAATCAATTCAACCAGATAGTATCTATTTCAAAAATTATTCATTATAAAAAGAATGAGATCATTTTTCGGGAAGGTGATTCTTATAAAGGCTTTTATATCCTACTTAATGGCTCTATTAAAATCTATAAAATATCATATGAAGGGAAAGAATCTATTCTCCATTTAATCAAACCTTCTGAATCTTTTGGGGATGTACCTCTCTTCGAAGGTGGTAGCTATCCTGTAACCTCTCAGACCATTGTTGCCTCATCTTTAGTTTTTTTCCCCGCAATCTCGTTTAAAAAACTAATTAGAAATAATCCCACAATCTGCTTTAATATGCTCGTAGGTTTTGCTAAAAAAATGCGGCGTCTTACTCAAAAAGTTGAAGACCTTTCTACAAAAGAGGTATCTAACCGACTTGCTAGATTTCTCTTAGAAGAGATCAAAAAATCAGGAACTGAAAATCAACCAGAACCTCATATAAAAATTACTATTTCGAAAAAAAATATCTCCTCTTTTATTGGTACAATCCCGGATACGCTATCTAGAATTCTGAAAAAACTACAAGATGAAAAAATAATTCGTGTGTCCGGTAAATCAATTTTTATCTCTGATATGGATAAAATTAAAAACTTAGCTAGATAGAATTCTTTTCTTATATCTTCTTCTCATTTGGAAAAATTCGAAATCCGACTTAAGTCAAAGGATATCTACTCTTATGTTGTGATATTTCACATGTCAAAAAGGAGATTTAATATGATACACATTTCATTAAAAATAAAAAGCCTAATAGCAGTAGCTGCTGTTCTATTATTTGTTTCATCAACTCAATCATTCGCCCATTGCGATGGATTGGATGGACCGGTAATTAAAGATGCCCGTAAAGCGCTCGAGACTGGAAATGTTAAGCTTGTATTGATCTGGGTGCAAGAAGCTGATCAAGATGAAATTATTTCTGCTTTCAACAAAACTCTTGCTGTACGCAAACTATCACCGGAGGCGAAAGAATTTGCAGACATGTATTTCTTCGAAACTCTAGTTCGTATCCACCGTGCCGGAGAAGGTGCACCTTATACTGGAATTAAACCTGCTGGACGGGATCTTGGACCTGCAATCCCAGCAGCAGATAAGGCAATTGAATCCGGCTCACCTAAAGAGTTAGTTAAATTTTTGCAAGATGCTGTTCACGATGGTTTACATCCTTATTATATGAATACTGTACAAAAAAAGAATTTCAATCCTAATGATGTAAATGCCGGAAGAGAATATGTCAAAGCTTATGTGGAATTCGTTCACTATGTTGAAAAAATTTATCTGTTGACATCCGGTTCGGCTCATAGTGAAGAAGGTGCAGAAAAACATTCACATTAATTTAGTAATAATCCCTCCTGCAATTACGGAGGGCTTAGTTTTTGTAAGCGAATATTTATAATGCTGAATTAAGAATTATTTTACAGAGATCTTAATCAATGGAATTAAAGGAGGAAAAATAAAATGAATTACTTAATCCCCAAGCCTCTGAAAGTTGAACATGAAGAACTACATGCTCAACTCTTAAAAGCAACTCAAGAAGAAGGCGAAGTCGGATTGTCTGCTAAGGAGGTTGCTAAATTATTACATAACCATTTCATTAAAGAAGAGGAATATGCAATTCCGCCTCTTGGATTGTTAACCCATCTCTCAAAGGGTGTTTTAACAAATGGAATGAAATCTGTTCTTGCTATGACAGAAAAACTTAAAGCTGAACTCCCTCATATGCTGGAAGAACATAAAATGATAATTGAAGCTCTCCATAATTTAATAACAGCTTCTAAAAATGAAAATAAACCCCAGTATGCAGAGTTTTCTGAAAAGTTGATCCTTCATGCTCAGACGGAAGAAGAAGTCATGTATCCAGCAGCAATTTTAGTGGGTGAATACATAAAGCTGAAGCTTCAATAATCATTCTTTAGTTTATAGACAAAATGGAGATCTATAATGTTTATTAACACAATTGAGTTCCCGCTAATCCTAGACAGTGATGAACAAGTGTTTCTTGAATGGTTTAAATGGACGAACAGCATTTACAAAAACTTTGATGGGTTTATTTCTCGCCGTCTATTGAAAAATACAAAAGGTGGGCAAAACTATATTTCGCTGGTAGAACATGAAAGTGAAAAAACTTTTATGGCAATGCATACTAGCAAAGAGCGCAAAGAAGCTTATAACAAATTACAACCTTTGCTGGAAGGTAAACTCTTTCCACAATTTTACGAAGTGATTATTGATACTTAATAAAAATATTTTTAATGTTCATAAGTAAATCTGATAGGAGATACTTATGTTTTCTACCGTCAGGTATTTTGTAAAGACCAGTATTTTATTTCTCCTCATTGGAATTATTACGGGTCTATATCTTTTAATCGCACGGTTTTATTTCGATTCGTGGCCACATCCTGATCTGATCTCAGCGCATACTCATATAATTCTTGTCGGCTCCGTTATGATGATGATTATGGGTGTCGCGCTATGGTTCTTTCCGCGTCCCGAAAAAGATGACAAACTTTATAAGCCCGATCTTATTCTTGCTGCTTATTTTATCATTGCTGCTTCAACACTTATCAGATTTTTTTCTCAAATTATTTCAACTTTTGTTCTACATAACGAGCTTCTAAAATTCTTACTTACAATCTCTGCAGTCGGACAAGTAATAGGAATAATTATTTTCTTCATTTCTATCTGGGGAAGAATCAGATCAGTCGGAAGTCATATTAGAGAATCAAAGGGAGAAAAATTTTAATTCCTGTAAAGATTGATAAGTAAATACTTTTTTATGCATAATAATAATACTCGAAAGTATTAATCAAATAAACTCAATAACAAAAAGGCGGAGTTATGATCGATTCAAACACTGTATTAACCGGACAAACAATTGCCTACACTTTTTATGTCCTCGCTATTATGGCTCTGATGGGATGGTTTGCTTACAAAGTAACCAGAGACGGTTCCAGAAAAGAAGTCAAATCGGCAATATTTTATTCATTTGTCGGCTTTCTCGTAGTACTTGGCGTCTCGCTTCACATTGTAACACATGAAACAATCCCCTGGAAGTCTATGGATCTAAATCGTGCAGAGATTAAAGCTGATAAGGTATTTCATATTACTATGGCGAACCACGAATTTCAACTCCCTTCTAACAAACTAATAATTACAAAAAATGAGATAGTAAAATTTGATGTTGAATCGAAAGATTTAACCTATGGTTTTGGATTATTCCGAAGCGACAACTCAATGGTATTTCAGATGCAGGTAATTCCCGGTCATAATAATGATATACTTTGGCAGTTTGATCGCCCGGCAGTTTATTCCATTCGGTCTACTGAATACTCGGGACCCAAAGGTGTTAATATGATCGTGAGGGATGCTGTTGAAGTGGTTGAATAATAATTTTTACAACTTATAAGGAATTTTAAAATGAGTTTTATACAAATATTAACAAACGGCGAACAAGGTTTATTCAAACCAAATTCTCTTACGCCAATGCAAAAACTTGCATTGCGGTTTGTGGTTGTTGGTCTTATATATTATGGAGTTGTTGTTGTTGAGGGAATGTTGATGCGATTATTTGAAGTTAATCCCAATCTCGCTTTGGGTGTAGAACCGAAACAGTTTTTTGCTATAATGACGGCGCATCCGCTTGTTGGAATTTTTGGTTCCACATATTCCATCGTCTTCGGCGCTTTTCTTTTTCTTGTTCCTTTCTTAATGAAAAAACCATTGTGGAGTATCAAATTAGCGAACTGGAACCTTTGGTTAATTGCAATCGGCACATTTGTGTTTTGGTTTGCGGGATTTGTATCTCATTATTCTCCACTCTATACACTTTATTGGCCTCTTCCGGCAG